>VYFM01000564.1 GCA_009842375.1 Candidatus Poribacteria bacterium
GGATAAGCATCCTGTAACGCATGTAAGTTGGTATGCAGCAATGGCGTATGCCCAATGGATAGGAAAGCGTTTACCTACAGAAGCAGAATGGGAAAAGGCTGCACGCGGAGGAATTTATGCACAAAATTACCCATGGGGACACGACCTTGATGCAAGTAAAATTAACTGTGAATTGAAGGTTCATGAAACTGCATCGGTAGGACAATGGCCGCCTAACAATTACGGTTTGCATGATATGGTCGGTCTTGTATGGGAGTGGTGTCTTGATGCGTATGCAGTAAATTATTATGATTCATCACCCTTTAGAAATCCAATTGCAGGTATTGAAATTGATGTGGATTTAATGTTATTGTTATTGAATTTTAGGGACATCACGACAGATCGCGTATTGCGGGGTGGGTCACTCTTTACTTCGTCAGAACCAATTCACACTGCAGCACGTTGGGGTGGAACTCCTGGACTAACAAGTCTCCGAACCTCTGTATATTCATCCCGATACGGAGCAAACATTGGATTCCGTTGTGTATGGGATAATAAGTTAAAATGAAATATCCTTGTTTTTTGAAAATTAAGGTTGATAGTAGTCTAACATATTCTAACAGAGAGATGAAATATGAAAAAGAACAACAATCTTGTCTTATGGTATAAACAGCCCGCCAATGCTTGGACAGATGCCCTACCCGTTGGGAATGGTCGTCTTGGTGCGATGGTGTTTGGTGGGGTAGAACGTGAACGAATACAATTAAACGAAGATACTCTTTGGGATGGTGGTCCACTTGACCGCAACAATCCAAAAGCATTGGAGGCACTTCCAAAAGTACAGCAACTACTTTTTGAAGACCAAAACGAAGAAGCGACAAAGTTAGCTGGCGAAACGATGATGGGTATTCCACCACGAATAAAATCGTATCAGTCTTTGGGAGACATCATCGTTGAGTTTCCACATGATAGCGATGTTGCAAAATATCGCAGAGAACTTGATTTAGATACAGGGATTGCCAAAACTACCTATACAATTGGTAATGTCAGTTTTTGTAGAGAGGTATTCACAACAGCAGTAGACCAACTCATCATTATCAGAATTGAATGTGATCCAACTGAGAATATCTCTTTTGATGTGACGATGACACGTGAACAGGATGCAGACGTAAAGTCAATCTCTGACGATATTCTCAGACTCAGTGGACAGTGCGGGGATGATGGTATGCGATTTTCAGCATACTTAAAGGTGCAAGTTGACGGTGGTGAAATCCAGTCTGGTGGAGACAGAATCTCTGTCAACAATGCAAATGTAGTAACACTATTTCTTGCGGGTGCTACAAGCTACATAAACCAGAAAGATGCAAGCGGTAATCCAAATGCACTTTGTGAAAATTATCTTGCAGGTGTGTCAAACAAATCCTATGACGAAATTCGATCAGACCATATCGCTGAACATCAATCCTTATTCCGTCGTGTTGACATGGACCTTGGTTCATCTGATGCTGATAATTTACCAACAGATGAACGTCTGGCAGCAGTGAAGGAAGGAGCGTCTGATCCGGGGCTTGTTGCCCTATACTTTCAGTTTGGACGTTATCTGCTGATGGGAAGTTCAAGACCGGGATGCCTACCTGCTAATCTACAAGGGATATGGAACGAACACATGAATGCACCATGGAATAGCGATTTCCATACAAATATCAACCTTCAGATGAACTATTGGGTGCCAGAAGTCTGTAATCTTGCTGAATGCCATAAACCTTTATTTGATTTTATGGACACGCTTGTTGAACCGGGCAATCAAACAGCGAAGCGACATTACGGTGCTGATGGGTGGGTAGTACACCATCTCACAGATATTTGGGGATTCACTACCCCTGCTGATGGTATCTGGGGTATATCCCCTATAGGTTCTGCTTGGTTGTGTGAGCATGTGTGGGAACACTATCTTTTCGGTGGTGATGTGGAATTCTTGAAAAAACAGGCGTATCCCTTGATGAAAGGGGCTGCACGTTTTATGCTTGATTTCCTTATTGAAGCACCAGAAGGTACCCCTTTCGCAGGTAAGTTGGTTACCAATCCTTCTCACTCACCAGAAAACAGTTTCCTAAAGCCTGATGGAACAAAATCTCTATTCACTTATGCAGCAACGATAGATTTGGAGATTATATATGAACTCTTTACAAACTGTATCGCTTGTATAGATGTACTAGAGGAAGATTCTGATTTTAGGGAAGAATTGGTTTCGGCACTTGAACGACTCGCGCCACTTCAAATTAGTGAGAAAACAGGACGACTTCAAGAATGGATTTTCGATTATGACGAACCGGAACCGGGACATCGGCACATGTCACACATGTATGGACTTCATCCGAGTTGTCAGATAACTTTGCGCGGCACACCTGAGTTAGCAGAAGCAGCAAGGAAATCTTTAGAATATCGTTTAGCACATGGGGGTGGACATACTGGATGGAGTCGTGCATGGTTAGTCAATTTTTTCGCACGACTTGAGGACTCAGAAGAAGCATATAACCATCTGCAGCAGCTTCTCGCGAAGTGCACTCTGACCAACCTATTCGATACACATCCGCCATTTCAGATTGACGGAAACTTTGGTGGAACTGCTGGTATTGCTGAAATGCTATTACAGAGTCATGCTGGTGAGGTACACCCGCTTCCTGCACTTCCAGAAGCATGGCACATAGGACACGTTAAGGGTCTACGAGCGCGTGGTGGGTTTGAAGTTGATATTGAGTGGAAGGATGGTGAACTCGTGCAAGCACAATTGTTATCTACTCTTGGCAATGATTGTTGGTTCAGAACATCTAAGCATGTAAACGTGACCTGTGATGGAAACCGTATAAAGTTCTCTCAATCAAAACATGTTGTTAACTTTCACACGGAAGCAGGAAAAACATATACAATTGTACCTAAGTAACAGTTAGTCCTGTTAACTTGTTTAGGAAATATTGTCTTCAGTATATCCATGCAATAAATCGCAATTGAACATACTATAGTGAACTTTGAAATTATTGGGACACTTTGATAAACTCGCACCGGAAACATAACGGACAACAGAAGTTGTAGCACAAACTGTTAGTTTATGCCGCTGAGACGCAAACTAACAGTTTACGCTACAGAAATGTCCTGTTAATTATAAAGTTCACTATAAACAAAATAATCTGAACATAACCTGTTTACATC
>VYFM01000686.1 GCA_009842375.1 Candidatus Poribacteria bacterium
TCCTAAGATGCACAAACTAAAAGTTTGTGCTACATAAGTGGCAACTTAGGTTATTCTAAAGGAATTTCTCAATTTTAGATTCCAGTTCATAAACATGGAATGGTTGACCTTGTACCTTGTTTACTCCAATCACATCAATAAGATATTCACTACGGATTATTTGGAGAAGATGTCCTGTGTTTAATTCAGGAATTAAGACTTGTTTGAATCGTTTTAATACCTCACCTAAGTCACTTGGAAATGGATTGAGGTAGCGTAAATGCACATGACCGATAGTACAGCCTTCTTCAAGTTTAGATTCAACAACGGTTCGAATTACCCCAAAAGTTCCACCCCATCCAAGTACAAGTAGGTCTCCTTCTTGTGCACCATATACTTCGGTTGTAGGAATCTCATTTGCTATTCGCTGAACTTTTTCAGCTCTGATATTTACCATTTTTTCATGGTTTTCGGCATCGTAGCTCACATTTCCTGTAATATCCGATTTCTCTAAACCACCGATACGGTGTTCAAGCCCGGGAGTGCCTGGTTTTGCCCAAGGTCTTGCGAGAGTATCGGCATCTCTTAGGTAAGGTTCAAAACCGTCTACCTCTGTTTGGAAATTTGGTTCAATTTTTGGAAGATCATCCACATCTGGAATTAACCAAGGTTCGGCACCGAGTGCGATATAAAGTTCGGAAAGGAATATGACTGGAGTCCGATATTTCACAGCAATTCGGCATGCTTCATAAACGGTATCAAAACAGTCTGTGGGACGACATGCTGCCAAGATTGGAACAGGAGATTCTCCATTCCTACCGTAAAACATCTGTAGTAGGTCTGCTTGTTCTGTTTTAGTCGGCATGCCAGTAGAGGGTCCTGCTCTTTGGATATTGCATACAATGAGCGGTAACTCAGCAATCATTGCGAGGTTAATTGCCTCAGATTTTAGTGCGAGCCCAGGTCCGCTACTCCCTGTTACGCCAAGTGCACCACTAAATGCTGCCCCTATTGCAACACCGACAGCAGCAATTTCATCTTCCATTTGCATTGTTACGATACCAAAGTTACGATAATTGGCTAAACCATGAAGGATGTCACTGGCAGGAGTAATCGGATAGCTGCCATAAACCAATTGTAATCCGGATTGATGGGATGCTGCTACGAGTCCTAAAACTGTTGATGTATTCCCTGCGATATTCCGATATTTACCTGGGGCAAATTCTGCTGCCTTCACTTCATAAGAGATAGCAAATTGTTCAGTCGCCTCACAATAGGTATTCCCAGCTCGAAGTGCTAAAATATTTGGTTCGATTAGGTGCGGACTTTTTGCTGAATATTTGGTTTTAACCCATCTTATTGTGTAATCCATTGGACGGTTATATAACCACAAGATCATACCGAGTGCAAAAAAGTTTTTACATAGGTCACGCTTACTCATATCAAGGTCTGTATCTTCAAGTGCTTTCCGAGTAAGTGTTGTCAATTCAACCGGAAAGACCTGATATTTTGTGAGCGTGTCGTCCTCTAATGGATTGTCTACATAGCCCGCGAGTCGTAAATTTTTGCGAGCAAAATTATCTGAATTGACAATTAGTATTCCGTTATCTTTTAATTTATGGAGATTGACTTTTAACGCAGCGGGATTCATCGCTACAAGTACATCACAAGTATCACCTGGGGTATGGATAGTTTCACTTGAGAAGTGTAATTGGAATCCAGATACACCAGCGAGTGATCCGGCTGGAGCTTTGATTTCAGCGGGGTAATCGGGCAAGGTAGCGACATCATTACCGACAATAGCGGAGGTTTCTGTCATCTGCGTTCCAATTGTTTGGGAACCGTCGCCAGAGTCCCCAGCAAACAGAACTGTCGCCGCTTGAATTTGCTCTACTTGCTTACGCATCAGTGTTTAGCCTTTTATTATCAATAGATTGGAGGGCACCGTAGAGTCCACTTGTAAAAGACCTCGTCCATTTGTCATGCTCCTTCACGTGCTTTCAACGCATCTCGTATTGGGTTGGGTGGTAAAGTCAGCACCTCTTGAGGGAAATATTCAACGAGATAAGAGATTACATCTCGAATTGAAACCATACCGATAGGACGTGTTTGTTCATCAACAATTGGCAAGTGTCGAAAACCACCTTGTGCCATATATAATATTGCAGTATCTAACATATCATCAGGATTAGCTGTTTGTGGGTCAACTTTCATGAATTGTGTCACAGGAATTTGCGTCAAATCACCTACCTGTTTGTTTAAAACCTTACGCAGTACGTCGCGTTCTCCAAATATACCTCGCAACACCCCATCTTCTACTACAGAGGCAGCACCGATATGATGTTCAATTAGTAAATCAATAGCGTCCTGTGCGGTAGCGGTCATCTCAATCGTTATACAAGTACGCATCAAGTGACGAAGCGGTACTTGTATTTCCCGCACTTCCAATACTTTCTTGGAGGCTTCAGCATCTTGTTCCATTTGTGCTAATTCTTCATCAATTGCGTGGTCATATAACATGATTATACTCTCCCCTGATTCTCAATGAATATAGCGACATGGTCCAATATGTCTCGAGTTGAAATCAATCCAACAGGAAATGCTTGTTGTTGGTCATCCCATATACAGAGCGGTACATGCCGAAAATGTCCGAGATGCATAAGGTTCAATGCGAAAGCAATTGGATCACTTGCACGTAATGATTCGGGGTTTTCGGACATTATCTCTTCCACGAGAACATTTGAGGGGTCTAACCTTTTTCCACATACATGACCAAGTAGGTCACGATCCGTCACAATTCCGACTAATCTTTGTTCATCATCAACAACAAGGATGCAACCAAAACCTTCGACTTGCATGATGTCAATTACATCAGATACTGTAGAACCGACTTGGACAGTGGCAGGTTGTTTGTAATCAAGTGTGCTAATTGGCAAAGATAATGTTCTTGCGTCCAAAGTTATGACTCCCTGATATTAACGTTAAAAAGTGGTGCGCGGTTTCCTTCTGTATTACATTATAGGATACTATATCTTGATATGAATTTGCAAGTATATTTTGGTATATAAGGATATAAAGATTTTTGCATAAAGATAACAATGTAACACTATGCACAGAACTTCTGACATAAGATTTAACAGTGAATTGTTTTTCTTGTTTTGTTATTAGAATTTTCCTTCTTTTATTCCTTCTTTTAAAAGATAC
>VYFM01000032.1 GCA_009842375.1 Candidatus Poribacteria bacterium
CAGTAGTCAATCTGCTACGGGAATTCTCATTGATGAAAAAGTTAATAGAGCGTTGTCAAGCAAGGCATGAAAAGCCTTTATCTGCTCTACCAACCCGTGTATCAAGTACTGGTTACTCAGTTTACTATGCCAGTCGAAATGGAAAAACAATCAGCATTGATCCCCGTCGGTTTGCTGATACGGATTTGAGTATTTTACCCATTGCGCGTAATGGATTTTCTATTGAAAAGTATAGTACCGGTAGCGGTAAAGATTGGGAAACACGGTATGGTGTAGAAGATTGGCAGTCACGAAGTTGGAAACGTTCGTACGGTGTTCAGGTCTACACCGGCTTACCGAGCGATTACTTGACAGACCTGGATTTCGAATACGCTATCGTCAAAGATTATCCTGAACTGCTGATTGAAACACTGTCTCGATTATGCGATCTAACGAGTCATCCACTCATGACAATTTCTAAATCGGGTGGTGTGCGGTGGACTTGCCGAACACCTGAATACCTCCATCCAAGGCAAACCGCAGATAGAGAATATATCAGTGTATGGGATAATAACGGTGATAGAACTTCACTATATCTTGAAATCTTCAGCGAGAAAGGACTATCTCGATGGGATGCACGTTATGAGATTGTTGAAGGCGATCTTTTCAATATTCCGGTAATTGACGTTAAAGAGCTCTTTCTTATTATTGATGACCTGAAAAATCAGATACACGTACCACCGCCTACCAAAGAAAAAACCAAACCCTCAAAATCTACACCTACCTCCAAAAAGAAACCCAAAATCAAAGATATTGACGAAATTCATGGATTGCCATCTGATCTGGAATGGATAAAATCCGGTAAGGGTGATTACAAGTCTCGTCGCGGTGACTATCCTTGCAAAATGACAAAACATAGAAAATCACAAGGTTCTGTTCAGTATTACCTCAAGCCTACCGGTGAAATTCAAGTTTTCTGCCATAACTGCGGTAAAACTCAGGTTGCCCGTAGCGTTGACCAGAAAGAACTGATTGCGAAAGTCCGTGTTGGCGAAGCCTCACCTCTAACACTCACCCGTAAACCCTCAAAACTTAAAAAAAATGATCAGGTATCCGCACTTTTAGATACTGTTGCCAAAGCGAGTGAACAGATAGCCGAGTTTTTGAAATCTGCTTCTCTAATATTTGCGTTCCGCGCTGAAACAGGCGCAGGTAAGAATTATCAGACGGAGGCTTATGCATTGAACATTGGTGCATTACTGCAGACAACACCGACGACAGTCTTAGCAGAAGATTTAGAAAAACGCATGAAATCCCGTTTCAGCAAAGCAGGACACCGTGATAGTGATGTATTCCGATGGCGCGGATTGACACAAAAGGCTGATGACACCAGAGCGAAGTTCCCGCATGAAAAACCTTGCGTCCAAGGCAAACGTGCAGATATGTTCCGCAGTAAAGGTGGGAATATCTATAAAACAATATGTCCCTATTGTCCTGCCGAAGCTGAATGTCGTGATAGTGGTTACCTATCACAAATTCGTAATGCTTTAGCTGCCCGTGCTGTTATCCTGCCGATCTCTGATGCCTTTACCAATCCCACATATCGTAATTTTACAGATGAATTCTTTGCACAAGAAATAACAGATCAGTTATGTATCGTTGACGAAGTTGATATTTTCGACCTATTTGTTGATTGCTATTTGACAAAAGAACAGCTAAACAAGTGGAGCAATATGTGGGAGAACTGGGAACTCGGTGTTTTCGCACGCAAGTTGTTGACTCTATTAGAAGTCGAAAACAACCCGTTCGCCATTGGTGAATACCTCGCAAGTCTCTCCGATGGTGATCAAGAAAGAATAGAATACCAGATGCAACACGTCCGGTTGTCTGTGGAAAATGGAAATCATGTTGAATATCAAGTCCACACTTTAGACGATGCAGTTGCACGTGCTTTACTTCCCGCTACGACTGAACAAGAAATAAAGGAATTACCTTCAGTTGATGGTGATTGGACTACACTTGACAAGCTGACTCTGTTCTTTGATAGATACAAACGATTTGAAGATTCACCGATGACCTACCGAGACGGTGTGCTGCGATGGGTTGTCTTCCCTGAAATTCATCGCAAAGTGAACAAAATCGGTTTCATGTCCGCAACACTGAATTTAGACCTGTTCAAACGGGTTTTCCCTGAAGCAGAAACCTTAGAGATCCCGCTATCACAATGGGTACCCGGTGCACGCTGTTTTCAACTCCGAACCGCTAAGAATCCGCGGGCGACTGTCATAAAACGAGATAATGAGGGTAAATTTGAAGATCTAAACGACACCGGTACTAAAATCTGGCAGATGATGATTGCTGAAATACAAAAAACCTCACACCTAAATCACGGCATCATTACTTACAAAGATGTCTTAGATTGGGCACACGTTGACATAAAAGAGCTCACAATCACCGCTACAGCGAATTTTGGTGGACTTGTAGGCTTAGACACAGAATTCCAAAACGTTGATGTTCTATGGGTTGTTTTCGCACCAGAAATCCCACCCTACGAAACCGAATGGAGAGCGAAAATACTTTTTGGTAATGATGATCTTACTTTGGACATGAGTCGTGATCCTGTTACGGGTGCTTTTGTTGATGAACGCATGCAGCAAATTTACGATGCTGGCGTGCAAGCAGAACTCATCCAAGCTGTCGGACGTGCTCGGCTGAATCGTCTACCACACACTGTCGTGATACTCTCAGCACATTACCTGCCCGGTATTACTAACAGACCTGAGACCTATCTCTTTGATGAAATAGACTTTGAGGTGGCAGAAGGTTTAGAAAGACTTCCTGAAGTTGTTCAAGCTCGTGAAAAAGCAGAAAATGACAGAGATAACAATCCATCTAACGATAAATCTATCGCTGATTTCCAGGTCGATCACGGATGTAGCAATAGACATGCACGTCGGCTTTGGAAATCCACAGGTTGTGAAGAAGAAAAAATCAAATTCATCTTGAAATTACAAAATGAAGGGTTTTCACTTCGTCAAATTGCTGAAAAAGTTGGTATGAGCAAAGATTCTGTGGACAGAACCCTTAAACGCAATACTATAGACCCAGACGTAGACAAGTCGGAGGGCAAACTGTCTCAAATGTGACATGCTCATGTTAAGTACGTACTGTGACCAGTGTCACATTTGAGACAGTCCTTATAA
>VYFM01000706.1 GCA_009842375.1 Candidatus Poribacteria bacterium
ATATATGAGAGAGTCAAAAAGACCTATACTCCAACTGCAATACGATTTTATGAGCAAAAAAAGATACTATAAAGAATATGAGGATGGAAACGATTATGAAGAAAATGATAAAGATCAACTCGGCACTGTTTTTATCATTACCAATAAAGGTGAAAGTCCTGCTCTGGATGTATCAATAGTCTATGGAGATGGTGTTACATTAATGACTCCGTTTTTAAACACAAACGAAGACAGACATCATTTTATAGTTAATCCAGGAACGTTCGTAATGGTTGAATATAGATCAAAATACAGAAAAAAAGAATACACACAGATACTTGATTTTGTCTATAACACATCACAGAAAAAGTTTCCGTATTTCAGGAGAAAAAAATTTCTATATAACAAATACAAAAAAGAAGAAGAAAGACGGGGCTTCAATAGGTCGACTTCGGCTAACACAAAAAATGACTAACTTTTCTTTTACTCCCCCAGCAGATCAATTACCTTCCGAATGGGCAGAACAGAACGTGCATATTCCCGCGGGCAATGCGCGACCGGGATTAATTTCTTTTGACGAAATGGCATATCAGCGGGAGATGCTTGACGTGTGTGCTGATCCGGATATTCAGAGAGTCACACTCATGCTTGGCGCGCAGACAAGTAAGACGACAACATCCATCTCTCTGATGTTTTACTACACGTTACATAAGCCCAGATCACAAGCCTACATGATGCCGTCTCAAGACGACCTACGGAAATGGCTTGAAACGAAATTCAACAGAATGGTGGATGCGAATGACGCGCTGAGAGGCTGCTATGCAGAGCCTCGCGGTCGCGAGGGTGTAAATAATCAGATAATGAAAACCTTCAAGGGTGGCGATTTGACATTTTCGTGGGCAGGTAGTCCGCGTACGATGCGAGGTATATCTGCTCCGATTATCTGTTGTGATGAGGTGGACGGATACACCTACACCGCAGAAGGTCATCCAGTATCGCTTTTGTGGGAACGTTCCGCTACCTTTGGGGATGATCGGCTGCTTATTGAGATGTCCACACCTACTACAAAGGACAAGTCCTGGATTGAAAGCGCGTATATGCGAGGGGATTGTCGGAAGTTCTTTGTTATCTGTCCTGCTTGTGGAGATGACCACACTATAGAATGGACACCGCAGACAGTGAGATGGAAAGAAGGACAACCGAAGACAGCCCGACTCCACTGTCCTAAATGCGACAAGGCGTTTGACGACTACGAGAGGATTGCCCTAATACGGAATGCTGAACGCGACGGTGGCGGGTGGCGTGCTGCTCGCAAAACAGAAGATCATGCATCATTTCATTTGAATTCGTTGTATAGTCCTTTTCGGAGATTAGCTCATATCGTATCCTACTACGAGGAGGCAGTAGAGAAGCAAGACCTACAGACCTTTACCAACACAATCCTTGCCCAGACTTGGGAGGAGGTCGGAGAGAAAACGGATTATGAGGAATTGTATCATCGAGGGGAAATATATGAGGCAGAAATCCCCACCGGTGTATTAGTTCTTACAGCTGGCGTTGACATCCAAGCGGATCGGATTGAATACGAAGTTGTCGGCTGGGGTGTTGACGAGGAGAGTTGGTCTATTGATTATGTCGTGATCTATGGGGACACAACCCAAAATGATGTATACCGTCGCTTTCTCCATGAGATAAAGCGAACCTATAAGGATAAGAACGGAAGGAAGTATGCAATCGCTGCTGCTGGCATTGATACTGGATACAACACTGGCAAAGTATATGATTGTATTCGTCAAGGTGGAAGTCGTCCGATCTTATTCGCTTTCAAAGGGAAATCTGGATGGAATGAGGACGAAGTGAGACGCACCAGCAGAATGAAGGTTGAGCATGGCAAGTTTCGCCCAGACATTATCACCGTCGGGGTTGATGTGTGTAAGCAAGTGGTGATGCGTAGGCTCAACTTGTTAAAGGTGGAAGATGTTCCAACACCTCCAGGATATTGTCATTTCCCACACGACCGCGACTTGGAGTATTATTTACAACTGACAGCCGAGCATAAGATACGGACATTCAAACGAGGTTTCCCGCAGGATGTATGGGAAAAGCGATATGAACGGAACGAAGCATTTGATTGTCGCGTCTATGCTTACGCGTGTTTGAAGATAATGAATCCGAAACTGGAGGCTGGACAAGTGTATGAAGCCGCGACGAAACCGAGAACGCTTAGGCGAATTAGAAATCCGCGTGTATAGCCCCGTATGTTTAGGTTCTTTCTGGGGCTTTTAGGTCGGGGGCGAAATGCTACCTCTACGGGGACTCTGCGTGCATTTTTTGAGGTCTATTGCACTTAATTAGGAACGGAAACGAAACGGACTGAATGGCACACAGTTATAGTTGTAGACTGGACGGACTTAGAATCTGAAAAGCGCAATTGATAAAGCGGAACGTATCACGGAATCGTGATACGATAATTTGAGAGGGGAGAACACCATGAAAGGGACGCGTCCACTGGACAATTCAGAAATACGAGCGATATTTGACAGCTTCACAGGGGAATTTGAGAAACGGGATCGCGGCTTATTCTTGTTAGGTGTCTCGGTTGGGGGACGGATCTCGGAGATGTTGGGCTTACGTGTTGGGGATGTGTGGCAGAACAACGCGCCAGTCACAGATCTGTTATTCCACAAAAGCATCGTGAAGGGCAAGGAAGTGTCGCGGACAGTGCCAGTGAATTCGGACGGACGCGGTGCGATTGTAGAGCTGATGGATTACCACTTGGAACGGTTCGGTAGGGTGTCGGCTGGCAGGTGGCTGTTTCCGTCAAGACTGTCTAAAGGGGATAAACCGTTACACCGGCAGTCTGCGCATAACGCTCTGAAACGGGCGTTTGTCGCTGCGGGATTGAACGGAAAACTCGCGACACATTCGCTGCGGAAGTCGTTTGCACAGCGATTGTATGAAGCAACCGAGGATATTTACTCGGTGCAGGAGATGCTCGGACACAAAAATGTAATGACGACGCAACGGTATATCGGTGTAAATTATGGGAAGGTTCGAGAGGCAGTCGAGTCTATGGTCGCGATACCGGGAACTGAACGTGACATAAGGTGCATTTTGTCCAGTTCGCAAACTATGGATACGGAGAAAATAAGTGTCTGAAGCAATTTGGGAATAATCTGTATATAGAAT
>VYFM01000366.1 GCA_009842375.1 Candidatus Poribacteria bacterium
TGAATCGGAAAATAGGAAGATATTTTGTTGGACTATGCTGATGGCACTACGTAGTTCTTCCAAATTCATTTCTCGAATATCCACCCCATCAATCAGAATTTGTCCTTTATTGATTTCATAAAAGCGACATAGTAGATTGATGATGGAAGTCTTCCCCGCACCTGTATGCCCTACGAATGCAACCTTTTCCCCTGGTTTCACTTTAAATGACACATCGCGTAAAACATAATCGTCATCATTATATGCAAACCATACGTTGCGAAATTCAATCTCACCCTTCAATGTTTTTTTACCACTTCCTTCTACTGTTGAAACAATGTCTGGTTCTGTATCAAGCAACTGGAAAATACGTTCTGATGATGCCATCGCGTTCTGAAAAATCGTATATTTTTCACTGAGTTCTCTGATTGGCCAAAAGAATCTTTCAGCATAACGTATAAAGGCAACTAATACCCCAAATGTTAATGCGCCTTGCACAATCTGTCCTCCACCATACCAGATTATAACCGCAGTGGCAAGCGATGCTGTCACTTCAATCAAGGGATGGAAGATTGAAAAATAGAAAATACTACTTAGATTTGCAGCGAGGTACCGACGATTTCGTTCGTTAAAACGCAGATAACTTCGTCTTTCCTGTGCGAATAGTTTCATTGTTGTCATCCCAACAATATTTTCCTGTAAAAATGCATTGATTCGTGCATACTGCTTACGTTGTTCTCGAAATGCACGTCGTGAATAAATTTGATAGATGAGTGTTGCCCCGAAAATAATAGGGATTACCGTAAATGTTACAAACGCAAGTTTCCAGTTGTAAAGCAGCATCGCCACCATAATCCCCAGTATACTCAGTACATTACCAAAGACTGTTATCACCCCAGAGGTAAAGAGTTCATTAAGAACCTGCACATCACCCATAACACGTGTCATCAATCTGCCAACGGGATTCTTATCAAAATACTGTACATCCAGCCTTTGTAAATGTGAGAACAATGTATGACGAAGATCACGCATAACGTGTTGACCAATCATCTGCATACGATATTCTTCAAAATAAGAAAAGAAGAATTCACCAGTCAACCCCAGAATCAGAAATGCTGCTATCAAGCTCAATCCTTGCAATTCCCCAGGAATAATATGCCGATCAATTGCAATTTGCATAAGAAAAGGTCCCACTAACCGTGAGAGCGTAGTTCCTATCATAAGAACTACGATAACAATCAATTGAAAGGTGTAAGGTTTTAGATATGCCAACAGTCGCTTCATCAATACACGGTCATAAACCTTACCGATATTATCTTCTTCATCACTATATTCATATAGGCTGCTACCCATTCCAAACATCTGTAGTTTCCTCTTTATAGTTTCTTAAGTTCATCCTGTAGAAGTTGAGTTTCATATATTCCAGCATAAATTCCATTTTTATTAAGCAATTGATCATGTGTTCCTGATTCTACAATGCTACCGTCATTTAAGACAATTATGTTATCCGCGGCTTTGACAGTTGAAATCCTATGCGAAATAAGTATCGTTGTTCTATCCTTCATTATTTCAGATAGTCTGGTGAGAATAGTATCCTCGGTCTGTGTATCTACATTTGCGAATGCATCATCCAAGATTAGTATTTTAGGTTTGATTAAAATTGCACGAGCAAGCGCGCTACGTTGCCGTTGTCCTCCCGATATGGTTATTCCACGTTCACCCAAGAGGGTCTGCAGTCCATTAGGAAATTCTTCAATCTGTGCTAACAGGTCTGCAGTGTGTGCTGCCTCTTTTATCTCATCGTCGTCCGGTGTTTCCACACCATAAGCAATGTTATTACGCAAATAGTCAGAGAATAGAAACGGTTCCTGTTCAACAAATCCAATATTTGAACGTAGAACACTTAACGGTATATCCTGTACATCAACACCATCTATGAATATTGCACCACGTTCTGCTTGACGTATACGTGGAATCAAGTTAACAAGCGTTGATTTTCCTGACCCAGTACCACCAACAATCGCGAGTGTTGTGCCTTTCTTGACCTTAAGACTGATATTTTTTAGGACGGGTTGTCCATCCGTATAAGTGAAATTTAGATTTCTAAATTCTATTTCACCATCAATATTCTTTTTATTCCATTTGACACTATCAGCATCATATATTTCAGGTTCTTCGTTTAAAATTGCATTGATCCTATCCATAGATGCAGCACCACGTTCAAAAGTATTGACAATGAATCCAAGTGTTATCATTGGACGCACAAGCATCATAAGATAAGCATTGAATGCAACAAAATCACCAAACGTTATCTTTCCTTCTATAACATGGAGTCCTCCCATCCACAACAGAACAACGCCGCCGATCCCAGGAAGGAAACGGAATAATGGGAAGAAAAAAGACATCAACCTTATTTGTCGGTGGTTTCTGTTGACAAACTCTTGGTTTAATTCATTGAAATGTTCAATTTCGTTCGCTTCTAATGTGTATGCTTTTACAACTCGAACACCAGATAGATTCTCTTGTACTTTCGTATTCAGTGTTGAAAACGCCTCTTGTATCTTTTCATAGATAGCATGTATCCTTTTTCCAAGTAATTTAATTATAATTGCAAGAATTGGATAGGGCAAAAGAGCAACAAGAGTCAGGCTCGTATCAATATACAGCATAATGACAAGTGCTAAACCAAAAAATACAATTGCATCTGCAGTATACATAATAGCACTACTTAGAACCATCCTTATCGCGTTTAGATCGTTCGTAGCACGAGTCATCAAATCCCCAGTTCGGACATTATCGTAATATGATGCGGAGAGTTTTTGAAGATGGAGAAAAAAATCTGCACGGAGATGAAATTCAATATGTCGGGCAACGCCTTGAATGATACGCCGTTGGGCAAAACGCAACACTCCACCGATCAGAGCAACACCAAAAAGAAGCAACGCAAAAAACAGAATCCGACTCTGAGTTACTGTGATGTTTGTATCTCGAAATCCTTGTTCCAACTCATCAATGACTGTTTGGAGAATCTGTGGACTAATGAGCAGCAATCCATTTGTCAGAAGCACAAGTATGAAACTGATCAAAATGGAGTATTGATATCGTTTAACGTATTTCTTAAGACCAAGTAGACTGCGAATGGGAGGTATCCTTTCTATCCAAGAGAATCGGGACAGCTTATAA
>VYFM01000618.1 GCA_009842375.1 Candidatus Poribacteria bacterium
TTGTAGTGTATGTTCCAAAATAGGTTTATCAAAGTGTCCCAATAATTTCAAAGTTTATTTAAATGTGTTTCAGCTGCATGCAAGCATTTTCAGGCAGACTGGTGTTGGTACTTCTGTAATATTTCCTGTTTCAGATAGTTTGCCGGTGTCTGTATCAATTGCAAATGTTACAATCGTATTTGTTGATTGATTGGCAGCTAAAAGGAAAGTTCCCTCCGGATTCAATGCGAAGTTTCGTGGTGCCTTCCCTTGTGTTGATTCACAACCGACGTAACTTAGCATTCCTGTTTTTTCATCTATAGTGCAGATAGCGATGCTATCATGTCCGCGATTTGACCCGTATAGGAATTTTCCTGAAGGGTGGACGTGAACATCGGCACAGTGGCTGGTGCCATCAAAGTCTTCGGGTAAGGTAGAGATTGTCTGTATTTCAGTAAGGCTGCCTGTATCCGCTTCATATCTAAATGCGGTAAAGGTAGAATCTAATTCATTTATCACATACGCATATTTTCCGTTCGGATGGAAATCGAGATGTCGTGGTCCTGCGCCTGGGTGCACGCGTGCCCATGGTTGTGTGTTTGTATTTAATTTTCCACTTTCTAAGTCGAGTTGGTATATAAGGATTTTATCCAGTCCGAGATCAGGTGCAAAGGCGAACTGATTTTCATTGTCTATCATAATTGCATGCGCGTGTGGTTCAGATTGACGACTCGGATTGATACTTGACCCTTGATGCTGTACGAAATCAGAAGCCTCTCCAAGTCGTCCATCCTTGCCGATTGGAAACGCTGCAACACTTCCCCCGCCGTAATTTGCGACGAGTATATACTGTCCGGTAGCATCAATACTCACATGACAAGGTGCTCCGCCGCCTGTCGGTTGCTGGTTTAGGAAACTTAACTCTCCTGAACTTCCATGTATGTAAAATGCTGTAACAGCCCCACTTGGTTTACCTTCATAGTCACCGATCTCATTTACTGCAAAGAGATAGCGTCCGCTTGGGTGAACATCCAAGAAGGAAGGATTCACAACACCAGTAATACTGCTGGAATATTCTAATGCTCCTGTTTCGTTGTCTAAACGGTAGACGTATATGCCCTCGCTGTCTCCATGCGTGTATGTGCCAATGTAAACATAGTAATCTTGATTGCTTTCTTTCGCCATTGTTCATATTCTCCTTTACTGTAGAATTCCTATCAGTAATAATTTAAGTCGTGTATGACTAAAAATAGTATAAAATCAATTTATGAAACTAAGACATTTAACGTGTTTTCGTCGCTTTCTTTGTATCCAATTCTAATTGCTTTAGTTCTAACAGTGGTTTCTCCTTTTGGTAGACGTAAAGGTTCAGTATACAATTTCCATTGAACATCTTCGCCTTGTTCCAATGTATAAGCAATAGACGCGCCATGTGTAGAACAGTGGAGTTGTAGAAGCAGTGGTGCTTCCCACTCGCCACCCTCACTTGCAGGTTCTCTGCCTGGATTTGACTCGTTAATTGGGATGAAAATTGGCGAGGCTGTTTGAGGTTGTATTCCATTGGGGTGCCAGCTTGCGACCATCTGTTCTTCTGATATGTCCCCCATGTCTCCAAATTCAGACTGCCAATCAGCCAGTGTATTTCGCATCCGTTGAAGTATATCTGTATGTGATGCATCTTCTGCTAAGTTGTTGAGTTCAAACTTGTCATTTTCTACATCATAGAGTTCCTCTGTGGGGCGTGGATAACGGAACATGGTCAATTGATCTCCCTCTAACCTGTCTTCGGCATAAAGTCTCCACATCTCTTGCATCACAGGATGCCGGTTTCGGTAAGGAATCCAGAGTAGATAGGGTTTTTCCGGATAATAATTTCGGATGTATTTATACTTTTTATCGCGCACAGCCCGTATCATGTCATAAGATTCATCGTATCTATCACGGGTTGCGAAGATATAATCCCGCTCAACTTTTTGGGGACCAAGAAAAGGTTGTCCTTGTATGTGTTGTGGTATCTGAACTCCGCACAATGATAAAACAGTTGGACCGAGATCAACCAAACTCACCAATTGATCGGTTTCACTGCTTGGACTCAGTTCTCCATTCCAACGGACAATTAGTGGTATTCTGATACCTGCATCATAGGGCCATCGTTTTCCACGTGGTAGTCCTTCACCGTGGTCACTCCAAAGAAAGACGATGGTATTCTCTGCGAGTCCATCTTCTTCTAACTGGTCTAACAGTTCCCCGACACGAGCATCTGATGTTGCCAAGTTGTCGTATTGTCGTGCTAATGCCTGTCGTGCTTTCAGTGTATTTGGTAGATAGGGTGGTAACTCTACGTCATCTGGATTCGTGGTCAGTGGTCTATTGTCTCGATCCCACATGCCGCTTTCGTGTGTAACGGTTGGATTGAATACGGAGAAGAAGGGTTGTCCTTCTTCACGGTTTCTCCAGTGACCGTTGTTACTGTTATCATCCCACGCTGTTACAGGAGGAGTAAATTGATAGTCGGTTTTGCTATTGTTAGTGCAGTAGTAACCAGCTGCTCTGAGGTATTCTGTAAAGGTTTTGACATAAGGGGGTGGAACAGCGGAATACGGTGTAGCCATATTGGGGGCATTTTTGTTTGTATGTGCTGTACGCATGTGATGTGTTCCGATTGAGGTTTGATACATACCTGTGATGATAGCGGAACGGCTTGGGGCACAAACTCCTGCAGTGGAGAAGGCGTTTGGAAATCTGCAACCACCTGCGACAAGTCTGTCAATATTAGGTGTGCGTGCGATGGGATCACCGTAGCAACCGAATCGCGGTGTTGTATCTTCTAAAGAGATCCAAAGGATATTCGGACGATCTGTTCTGTTCATTTTGGCTCCTATTTTTGACAAAGATTTTACCCTAAACAGCGGTTTAAGTCAATAATGTCTAAATTAATTCTGGGTATGTAAAGTTTTTGGCATGTGTGTTGTCTGAATCGCGGATTACGCGGAGGGCGCGGAAGAACGCGGATTTCTGAGGCTTCGCTTGCCAATCCCATTTGAAAAGAATAACATCAATCCATTGAAAGCGAGGACAGGACATAGAAAACATATCTGCGTCATCCATGAAATCTGTGATTCAGGCAGAAAAAACTGCTAAACTTCTCGGATTAAACACTCTAGACCAAACTTTTGCCAAA
>VYFM01000339.1 GCA_009842375.1 Candidatus Poribacteria bacterium
ACCTAACAGGTTACGCTACAATTGTGTGCAAGTAATTATGGTTTCCACTATAATCAAACTATTTGAGTTTTACAGCAGTTCCTGTTGCGGTAACCATTAACATACCATTACTTGAACCCAGAACTTCATAGTCAATATCAATACCTACGACTGCATCAGCACCACGACGTTGTGCGATTTCCTCCATTTCTCTGATTGCTGTCTCACGTGCATCTGCGAGTTTTCCCTCATAAGCATCGGATCGTCCACCAATCATATCAGTAATACCCGCGAGAAAATCACGAAAGATATTCGCACCCATGATCGCTTCACCAGTTACTAAACCCAGATATTCTCCGATTTGTCTACCTTCAATAGAATTCGTTGTTGTTGAAATCATTATTGTGCTTTCCCTCTTGCTGCTATGTTCCACACAGATTCGACAATTTCGTCTCGGATACCATAGTATCTGTCGTGGAGATTCACTGTTGTACAACAGTGCGTAGGTAATATCTCCAGTTTCTCTCCTGGAGAAAGTGAAACATCCTCATCGGAAACCAACATTTTACCGTGTTCTTCTGATAATCCTGCCATTTCAAGACCATTGTATCCGATAGGTTGTGGAATACCAAACTCCTTTGTAAGAACTTTCAATCCAGTATCAACAATTATTCGGTTTTTCTCTGGTCGACTAACGACGGTGGCTAAAACTGATAATGAACAATCAAACCTCTTTCCTACCCCTTCAACTTTACCATAAGTAGAATCCATAAAAACATAAGAACCGGCTTGTACTTCTGTCATTTCAGGAATACTACCAGTAATATCAAAAGTCCCTGTTCCTCCACCGCTCATAATTGAAACTTCTAAGCCATGTTTATTCAGATAGTCTTTTGTTTCAACTAACCGTTGCATTGCTTCTTGTGTTGCCTTTTCACGTTCAACTCTATTCGGTTTTGCTACGGTATGTCCTTCGTATCCCATCAATCCTTCGAACTTCAAATTACTACTTTTGCAAACTTGTTGTGCTAAATTTAGAGTTGCTGCCCCCGGTTCAACCCCGCAACGATTCATGCCGATGTTGACTTCTACTAAGATTCTGACATTCACACCAGCTGCTACCGCAGCATCAGAAATATCTTGAACGTTATCGGCATCATCAACTGCAACCATTATTTCAGATTGTTTTGCGAGATTGATGAGACGCGATATTTTATATTTTCCAACAATCTGATTTGCTATTAGGACATCGCGGATGTCAGCATTGACGATTTCTTCTGCTTCACCCAATTTTGCACATGTTACACCGATTGCTCCTGCATCAATCTGTTTCTGTGCGATTATTGGTGTTTTATGTGTTTTTACATGAGGTCTTAACTCTGTGTTTACAGATGTGATGTAATCTGCCATTTTCTGGATATTATCTTCCATGATATCCAGATCAACCAGCAGTGCAGGTGTATCCAATTCTGATTTGTGTCTACCAATGAATGAATCACTGTCATGCATACGTTGTCTCTTACAGTTGTTTCACAGGATTCGAGAGTGTGCCAAAACCCTCTATTTCTATTTTTACAATATCGTTCGGAGCAAGCGGTAAATCATTGGGAACGATAATACCAGTACCAGTTGATACAACAGTGCCAAATGGAATTGGATTGTCTCGCATTAGGAACTCAGTGAGTTGTTCAAATTTCCAATTTATTTGCGAAGTGTTGACCGTACCAACATATATTTCCTTTTCCTCACGAAGAATAGTGCATTTCATATCAAGATTATATGGATCATCTATCTCTGAAGGTGTGATAAACATTGGACCAAGCGCACAACATCCGAAAAATACTTTAGATTGGGGAAGATAGAGTGGATTTTCACGTTCAATATCCCAAGCAGATACATCATTACATAGAGTATATCCGATAATATCACCCTCTGCCCCGAGTACATAAGCAAGTTCTGGTTCGGTCGCAGTTAACTTTGAATCGCTACGTATTCCGATATGACCGTTCGGTCCAACACACCTTGATAAAGTTCCCTTGAAAAAAATTTCAGGTCTATCAGCGTGATATACACGACTATATATATCTTGTTGTGTATCATCATCACGCATATCCGCGCTTCGTTTGTATGTTACCCCGCATCCCCACACTTCAGGTGTGTCAATTGGAACCATCAGGTGTGGTATGTTATCATCAGGAGAAACGTCTAATTTCTCTAATGTCAAACCGTTATCGTCTTCTTGTACGGACTCAGCACTTTGAAATGCTGTAAAACGCATAGGAGGAGGAGTGGAAACTTTTTCTTGAATATCTGCAAGTAGTACTCCGAGTGTTACGCGTTCCTTATAAGCAAGTTCCAATACCTCTAACACCCCTGGCGATTCAGGACTTGTGACATCAATTACTTGGTGTTCACGGGTGACAATTCCCACTCTCTTACCTAATTTAGGTAAGTGAAATTGAATCAGTTTCATAATACTCCAAACTTATTTATTCCGATGGGACCAACCCTGTTTTCTCAAGATGTGTTATAACCTTTTGGGCAGATTCTATAATTGAAAGTTCGGATGTATTGACAACTACTTCCGGTTTTAGAGGTGCTTCATAGGGGGCACTTATCCCAGTGAATTCTTTTATTTCTCCTGCCCGTGCTTTTTTATATAGACCTTTCGGGTCGCGTTCTTCACATACATCAAGTGGACATTCAACATAAACTTCAACGAATCTGTTTTCTGAAATGAGATCTCTTGCTTGGTCTCGGTCAGCGCGGTATGGAGAAATAAATGCTGTCATAACGACTGTTCCTGCATCCACAAAAAGTTTCGCTACTTCTCCAACTCGTCGTATATTTTCCTCGCGGTCTTCTGGCGAAAATCCTAAGTTTTTATTTAGCCCGTGTCGTACATTATCACCATCTAAGACATAAGTATGATGTTCGCGTTCATGTAGTAGATATGCTACTGCATTTGCTAAAGTTGATTTTCCAGATCCCGACAGTCCAGTGAACCAGACTACACAGCCTTTTTGGTTGAGAAGTTTCTCTCTATCTTCCACTGTGACTGTCGATTCATGCCATGTTATATTTGTTGCTTTCTGTTCTGACAATCGATTTTTCCTCGTTATTTCGTTATTGTAGTAAGGTTGTTAACACCCGTTTATGAATAGTTAAATTG
>VYFM01000675.1:0-2135 GCA_009842375.1 Candidatus Poribacteria bacterium
TCGTAGGGGCGAGTAGCCCTCGCCCAAAATGCTGTCAGAATCACGGAAGGCACAGAAGACGCTGAACACATTGAAAGAAAAGTTCTTTTCCGCGTCATCCGCGTCTTCAGTGGGTTCAGCGATTCAGACAAAAATACGGGCGCGGAAACCCCGCTCCTACGCAACAGTGACAAAAACTTTACACATCCCCTTAAGTGGCTAATTTGACAACCTTACCTTGATGTGATAGAATTGTATTCATTTAGAGAATAGGAGCAGATATGTCTACGTATGATGTAGGAGTTATTGGCGGAGGACCGGGTGGCTATGTTGCTGCCATCAGAGCAGCACAACTCGGAGGAACCGTATGCCTTATAGAAAGAGATGAATGGGGCGGCACGTGCCTAAATAGAGGGTGTATTCCAACGAAAACCCTCTTTTCTATTGCACATCTTGCTGAACAGGTACAAAACACACCAGCACTCAATACCCAAAAGATGACTGTTGACTACTCACAGACATTAACACATAAGACCGAAGTTATTGAAAAACTAAAAGGCGGGATTAGTCAACTTCTTAAAGCAAACAAAATTCAGACTTTAATTGGTAGTGCCTCGCTTACGGATAAAAACACAATTGTGGTGAATAAAACAGATGGAACATCTGAACAGATTAAGGTGAAAAACGTTATTATCGCTACTGGGTCTGAACCTGCGGATCCACCTGTTTTTGAGATTGATGAGACCGATGTCTTGACAACGACTGGAATACTTAACCTCACAGAACTACCAAAAAGCCTTATTATTGTCGGTGGTGGTGTTTCAGGATGTGAATTTGCGTCTATATTCAATGCATTCGGTTGTAAAGTGACAGTGTTGGAATTGCTTCCTACCATTTTGGCAACAGAAGATGTTCAAGTTGTCCGTCATATCCAACTGTTTATGAAGCGGAAAGGTATATCTATTCAGACTGGTGCAAAAATTACCCATGTCAAGAAGTCTGCGGAAGGTGTTACTGCTGTTCTTGAATCTGGTGAAAACCTGACTGCGGAAAAGATGTTAGTATCAATCGGTAGACGTTACAATTCAGAGGGTATAGGGTTGGAAAAGGCTGGAGTCCGCACTGACAATGGCAAAATCGTTGTGAATGAACAGATGCAGACGAACATTCCTAATATTTACGCTGTAGGTGATGTTGCAAGTCGATATCTGTTGGCACATGTGGCATCTGCAGAAGGGAAGGTTGCTGCACAAAACTGTCTCGGTGAAACGACTGAGATGGATTATCAGGTTATCCCGTGGTGTGTTTTCACGTTACCGGAAATTGGGCATGCTGGTATGACAGAAAAAGAGGCTACAGATGAAGGTTATGAGGTTAAGGTCGGCAGATTCCCTTACGGTGCAAGTGGTATGGCATTGGGTATGGGAGAAGCGGATGGATTCGTGAAGACTATCACGGACGCGGATAGTGGTGATATTCTGGGTGTGCATATAGTTGGCGTGCATGCTTCAACGCTTATTCATGAAGCTGCGGTTGCCATACGTTTGGGTGCGTCTGCAATGGATATTGCGCATACTGTGCATGCACATCCGACGTTATCTGAGATGGTAATGGAGTCTGCTGAGGCGGCGTATGGTCGTGCAGTGCATGTAATGTAATAAGAAAATTTGAGTAATAATATTATGACAATAATGGAGACATAGATTTGAAAATAGCGTCAATTCATTTACAGAATTTCAAACGATTTACTGACTTAAAAATACAAAACATACCTGAAGCAGCGAAACTCGTTGTTCTTCTTGGACCTAACGGTTGTGGGAAATCATCTTTGTTTGATGCATTTCATTATGAATCTTCAGCATATACAGGGGGTAAACCTAAAAATCCTGATTACTATGAGAAGGTGCCTGGAGTAACACCACATTGTGAAATAACTTTTCATGATGGGATGCTATCTAAAAAATCCTTTTGCCTACGTACAGCTTACCGTAATCAACCGAGTATAGAAATTAACTCGGATGGTCTTCAACAAATAACGCAGCAAATGAAGCCAGTTACTGCTGAGAGAAGATTCAATTCTATGATCGAAAACGATACTGCGGCTTTAAGAAATTTTCAAAGACTCCTCTCTAATGTCTATCAGGAATTAATAGAAC
>VYFM01000675.1:2145-3151 GCA_009842375.1 Candidatus Poribacteria bacterium
ACCGAAGAAGAAAACCGCTCTAAGAATGTAGGGCAATTACAAGATGAGATTTTTAAAATGTTTGCTGAGATACAAGATGCTATGAGAAGGCTCTTCAGTGATTTAACTCTCAATAATCTGGTTATTGCTTCCAAGATTGAGAGCAAAGGTCCTACATTTGACAAGGGTACAAGTAGAAATTTACCGTATAAGAATCTTTCGGGAGGAGAAAAGGCTGCTTTTGATTTGCTTTTTGATATTTTTCTTAAAAGAGTAGAATATGATAACACTGTTTTTTGTATAGATGAACCAGAAGCGCACATGAATCCAAGATTACAAGGAAAGCTTCTTGAAGAACTTTTCCACCTTGTAAACCATGAATCGCAATTGTGGATTGCCACACATGCCATTGGAATGATGCGAAAAGCATTGCAGTTACACGAAAAGCTTAAGGATCAAGTCGTATTTCTTGATTTCACTGATGGGGATTTTGATGGGGCTGAAGTTATAAAACCTACCACGCCTAATCGTAGATTCTGGGAGCAAACACATGAAATTGCTTTAGACGATTTAGCCGCTCTCGTCGCACCGAATCAGATTGTTATTTGTGAAGGGAGACAAGGGGCTGAAGGTTTTGATGCCGAATGCTACAATCAAATCTTTTCGGAAGAATTTCCCGATACGAAATTCGTGTCTGCAGGAGGAAAAAGAGACTTACAAAATTATATTTCAGTAGTTGAAGCGGTTGCGAAAGGAGCAAAGGTGGTTGGGCTAAGAGATCATGATGAAAACATTACCCCCAGAGAAATACGAGAGTTGCTAAGAAAAGGTATTAAGGTTTTAAAACGTGCAAAAATCGAAAACTATTTGCTTTCAGACGATGTGTTAATGGAGCTGTGTCAGGACAAAAGGTTAGAACCCAGTAATGAAAAAGCAGCCGAATTGATAAAATTGCGAGACAGTTTTCCGGATATAAAGAAAGTTCCTTATCAAATCCGTAATAAGGTGGTTGAATGGGGAGCAAGCG
>VYFM01000364.1 GCA_009842375.1 Candidatus Poribacteria bacterium
TTTGCCAAAAATAACAGAAAATGCTACGGGTGAAAACTTTTTCAAACTCACGTTAATTATAGGATTTATACTTAATTTTCTACACTCACAGGTGAGGTATCAGCCACACCTATACACTCAATAAATTAGAGGTATCATTATTTATTATGGATGCAGTTCTTGAGGAGGAAAATGTGAGAGCACAACCACAGATCTCTATTCGACACGAAAGCGACGTAGCAATTTTTGATATTACAGGATATTTAACAAACGAATCTGAAGAGGCAATAAACGACGCTTATGCTGACGACGAAGTACAGAAGGTAACAAAACTCCTGCTAAACTTTGATCGGCAAAGTTTTATTACAAGTAGTGGATTTGGAACAATAATAAAGTTATTGTGGAAAACGCGGGATAAAGGACAAGAAATGAGAATTGCACATCCTGCAACACAAGTACGCACTATTTTTAATACCATCGGCTTGACACAGAGCATCGGTGTCTATGCATCTGAAGCTGAGGCATTGGAAGACTTTTAAGTCATTACGGGAAAAGGGTGTACATGTTCTTATTAAACAGTACACCTAATAAACTCCATAGACTTCCAGCAAGGAATTGACCAAAGATCAGTCCTAAGAATAAAGGTAACGCTTGGCGATAGGCTCGCACCCCACCTCCTGTGAATAATATCCTCTTGAAAAGCCAACCTAAGAAAATTGAAAACCACATCCACCCTATTGCCCAACCGTTACCTACTGCATAACCTACCGGATAAAACGGCCACCACAAAAACTGACGTTTGAGAATCGTCAACACTCCTGTTAGTAGAAAACCAAAACCCATGTGTTGGATAGCGGTTAGGTTCGGTGCACGCGGTGCTGTAATCCAGTTTTGCAGACGATTAAATTCACCAACTCCCCAACGCGCAAACCTATATTCATAGTAAAGTGCTACATGTCCAATAATAGATATAAATGCTCCTACTATTGAGGCTACAATCAAGGCAATAACTATCCGATTTTCACGCAAACGAAAATGTCTACCAATCTTAAACGCCTCTAACTGATGTGGCATCGGATGGCATCGATACCCGTAAGCAAGCCATGATAACAAAGTCGTATTTGTCAAATTCTGTGCCCCCAATGGACGACTACCTAAAAATAACAGCATAATACGGTCAGGATGCACACCGTGTAATTCATGTGTCGGTGGACCGAGTTCAGCACGCATACGCGTCATTCCTATACACAATACCAAATAGATACCAAAATAACCAAGGGCAACCCACGTTGATAAACCTGCAAAATACCAAAATATCAATACAATTGCCAATCCGAATATCAACCCAAAGACAGCAAGTTGATATAGACGGTCTTTTGTTCTAAATGAGAACACCCCTCCCAACACTTTTAGTATCTCTCTTCGACTTGTGAACAGAGCAAGCAAACCTATCCCAATCCAAGCACCAGTCCGTTGTTCAGTTTGAAAGCCAATCGCAGTTGTCCATCCAGTCGCACTAAAAAAGACCCGTTGTAAACCCCAAAATAGATAAAAACTCCAAAATGACAGTGCTAAATCTAACGGCATAAGATAGCCAAGACCTATCGCAAATGGATAAACATATACCGGTAAACGACCAATGGCATTCCAAGGTCTATCTGGAAAAAAGAGTTGATATTTAATTTTTAATGATGGAATAACCGGATAAAGATAATTCAATCCTGCCAACATTTCAAGACCAAACGCTATCCCAAAACCGAGCCAGATCAGTTTGTTGCGAAAGAGATTAGAGGTGTTTCCAAGCAATTCCACAGGGAGCGTAGTCAACGGATAACTCAGCTTTTCATGATCTATCCACTGCTTCCGAATGATGATGTTGATACATAACATCATAAACAGCAGGACAATCACCAGAAAACTCCATGCAATAATTGGGAAAAACCATGCCTCTATGTAACGTGCTTGCCAAAAGGAATCATCCGCTTCAAAGTAACCTTGTAGTATTTTTCGGTCAGTAATTGTTAGCCACGTAGGAAGGAAACGAAAGAAGATATCTGCCCATTCGTTTTCAGGTGTTGCAAACCACCCAGCATTCGCTATCATTGGAACTAATTGGCGCACAATATCGTGTCCAGCAAGTGCTGTGGCAACCGAGACCATAATATAAGTCATCGCAAGTTCACGTGATGTCGGGGCAGCGCGTTTAAGTACTCTTCTCAGGAAAGGAGCAAGTGCAGCCAGCAGAAAAAATGTGAAAAGCACGGTGGGAAAGATTGAGAAATCTGTGAGTTCCCAAACCACACGGTTTTCTGCGGAAATAATCCAATAGCAGGTAAGAATAATAAGGATAGAACCGAAGAGGAGAGTACCAACAAAAAAGCGGAGTGTTGAAGGTTTCTCAACGTCGCGAATCGAACTTGGCTCATTTTGATGCATGCTGCTATCATACCACACCTCCTAAATCCAGACAACAGATATTTATTCAGGGTTATTCAGTTTTAAGAATCACCAGTTCTTGTATATTACCAAGAGTTACTTTGTCCGTCGGTTAGAGCGGACGCGAAACCCTATAAGTGTAAACTTAAGGAAGAGATGCATTCGGACACCCTGTAGGAGCGACCCGGGGAATGCCTAAATGGCATTCATACCGTTGATTTGGGGGAATGCCAATAAGGCATTCATACCATTAATTTGGCGTGCCGTCCCTCTTTGTAGCACAAACTTTCCAGTTTGTGCAAATACACATTCCGCTGGGTGTGTAAAGTTTTTGGCAAAAGGTTCCCTCCTGCTCAGGCATATCATAGGGCGAGGTCCCCTCACCCCTCTTCTGTCAGCATCACGGAAGGCACAGAATACGCGGAGCACACTGAAAGAAGAGATCTTTTCCGCGTTCCTCCGCGCCATCCGCGTAATCCGCGATTCTGACAAAAAACACACACCTCACACCATAAACCCTCCCGCATCCTCCCTGTCACCTCTTCTCTTCTGTAGGAGCGACCTCCCGGTCGCGATGTCTTATCCTGAAAATCCTGGTTCAGACAACACCCAATTCTATATTAACTTTTGTTGCACAATTTTCCAGAATAATTGAAACTAATTACTCTTGAATTACTTAAAACTTGTACATATAATTCATTTAAGACATTTATTTAATAAATATATTATATATAAT
>VYFM01000412.1 GCA_009842375.1 Candidatus Poribacteria bacterium
TTATCATACAGACAATTGAAGAAGATATAGCATCAAATAGATTTGATGGTGGGGTACATACCCGTTTTCCTCCAGAACCGAGTGGATACCTGCATATTGGACACGCCAAAGCGATCTGTATCAGTTTTGGTATCGCTGAGAACTTTGGTGGTCTATACAATCTAAGATTCGATGACAGCAATCCTATTACCGAAGAGCATGAGTTTGTAGAGGCAATCAAACGTGATGTGCATTGGCTTGGTTTTGATTGGGAAAACCGAGAATTTTACGCCTCCGACTATTTTGAAACACTTTATGAATACGCCATCAAACTGATTGAGAGAGAAAAGGCTTATGTCTGTGACCTAACCCCGGAACAGATACGTTCTTTCCGCGGTACATTAGTAGCACCCGGCAAAGACAGTCCTTTCCGTGAACGTTCTGTTGAAGAAAACTTAACACTATTCAAAAGAATGCGTGATGGTGAATTTTCTGATGGATCTCGTACTCTTCGTGCAAAAATTGATATGACAAGTCCAAATCTAAATATGCGTGATCCAGTGATGTACCGTGTCTTACGTTCTCCACACTATCGGCATGGTAATAATTGGTGCATTTATCCCACCTATGATTTTACACATGGACAATCTGATTCAATTGAAGGTATCACGCATTCCTTATGTGATGTTCAATTTGAAGATCATCGTCCACTCTATGATTGGTTCTTGGAGTCATTAGAGATATATGCCCCCAGACAGATTGAATTTGCTCGTTTGAATCTTACATATACCATTCTCGGTAAAAGGAAGTTAAAAATATTGGTTGAGAACGGACATGTGAATGGTTGGGATGATCCAAGACTTCCAACCCTCGCGGGGATGCGTCGTCGTGGATATACTCCTGAATCAATCCGAGATTTCTGCAACCGTATAGGTGTATCGAAATCAGATAATCTCATTGAGATTAGTCAATTGGAATATTCCATACGTGACGATCTGAATCGACGTGCACCACGTGTCATGGCTGTCCTTAATCCTGTCAAGGTAGTTATTGATAACTATCCAGAAGGTCAAGTAGAAATGATGGATGCAGATAATAATCCTGAAGATGAAAACGCGGGTACAAGGGAAATCCCATTCTCACGCGTAATTTATATTGAACGTGATGATTTCATGGAAGATCCACCGCGTAAATTCTACAGATTAGCACCTGGACGCGAAGTTAGACTTAAGCATGCATACTATATAACATGTGAAAACGTCATTAAAGATGAAAACACCGGAGAAATTCTTGAGATTCATTGTACCTACGATCCTGAAACAAGAGGCGGTTGGGCTGAAGATGGACGCAGAGTTCAGGGCACTTTGCATTGGGTATCAGCAGAACATGCGGTAGATGCTGAAGTGCGATTATACGATACGCTTTTTACCGAACGTGAACCAGAAAATTCGGCAGATGGCACAGATTGGATACAATACATCAATCCAGATTCGTTAGAGGTGTTAAATAACTGCAAAGTTGAACCGAGTCTTTTGAGTGGTGCACCTGGGAACCGTTATCAATTTTTACGGATTGGATATTTTTGCATTGACCCGGACACATCAACAGAAAAATTAGTATTCAATAGAACAGTTGCACTACGGGATAGTTGGGCAAAAATTCAGAAAGGACAAAAATGAGCGATACCGTTCTTCCAAATGATCAAGTAAGAGTACGTATGGCACCTTCACCTACAGGATTTTTACACATAGGAGGTGCAAGGACAGCACTGTTCAACTGGTTGTTTGCAAAACATCACAAAGGTACATTTATACTTCGGATTGATGACACAGATACGGCACGTTCTACAGACGAATCAATGCACGAAATATATACCGCATTGAAGTGGTTGGGACTTGAATGGGACGAAGGTGGGGACAAAGGTGGACCTTACGGACCCTATCTGCAATCCGAACGAAAAACCATTTACGATAAATATGTCACACAACTCCTTGATACCGGTAATGCTTATCACTGCTATTGTACTGCTGAAGAACTTGAAGTGATCCGCGAAGAAGCCCGCGCAGCAAAGTCAACACGTTCCTATGATGGTCGGTGCAGAAATTTATCACCAGAAACCGTTGATAGCTATAAAGCAGAAGGTAGAAAACCGACCGTTCGTATCAGGATGCCTGACAATCATATCCGTGTAGATGACATAATTCTCGGATCACGTAACATTGACCCTGCCACACTTGAGGATGAAGTAATTGTCCGTTCGAACGGTATGCCAAATTACAATCTTACCTCAATCATTGATGATGCAGAAATGCAAATTACCCACGTAATTCGTGGAACAGAACACCTCAACAACACACCGAAACAGATAGTTATCGCTAACGCACTTGGATTGAATTTACCCCAGTTTGCACACATTCCATTGGTGCTTGACGATTCTGGTAGAAAACTAAGCAAGCGTCACCACGGTGATCTTGTCGCAGTTAACCGCTACCGTGAACAAGGCTATTTACCTAAAGCAATGCTTAACTTCGTTGCCAGACTCGGTTGGTCTTATGACGATAAACAGGAAATCTTTTCTGTTGCTGAACTGATAGAAAAATTTAATCTTGCACGTGTTGGTAAAAGTGGTAGCGTATTTGACATTAAAAAGTTGGAGTGGCTCAACGCACATTATATCAACGAACTGGATGTGTCAGCACGCACTGATGCCGTGATGCCTTTTTGGGAACAGGAAGGTTTGGTGGATTCCAGCACAAAGCGCGACTGGCTTGAGAAGATTGTTGAAGCAGTTGGTGAACGTCTTACAACATTTCAAGACATTGTTCCACAGACTCGCTACTTCTTTACCGATGATTTTGAATATGATCCGAAAGCAGTCAAGAAATGGTGGGGAAATTCAGACGAAAAGAAGAAAAAAACACGTGAGATTCTCACCAATCTCGGACAGATTCTGCAGGAAGTTGCTGAGTTTGATCTTGAAACTGTTGAAGCTGCAATTTGGAAATATACCGACGAAAACGACATCAAACGCGTTGCAGCAATGCAGTCTATGCGGATTGCGTTGACAGGAATGTCGTTTGGACCCAGTCTATTTGATATAATCCTCCTTCTCGGCAAAGATGAAGTGTTAAAACGGATTGAGAAGGCAATAACTGAATTGACAC
>VYFM01000401.1 GCA_009842375.1 Candidatus Poribacteria bacterium
AACGTATAGTCTGTAGGGTATATCGCAAAGTTTTCTTCAACCTTTCACACTATAATTCGTTAAAAAGGAAAGCAATTTTAGTGAAACTCATGTCAATTAGACAACAATTAGCGTAACCTGTAAAGACGCATAAAGTTCAATTTCCATTATATTTTTTGTGGAGTCCGATGTATGCACGGTCCAATGTCTGGTTCTGGGCGCGGTAGATCACACCGTATAGGGTCTTTTAATGGTAAACCACGCCGTAAAAAAGGGAATTATGAGTTAACGACAAAGGAAGAAGTGCCTGAACTCCTACAAAAGCGGGCACAAGAATTACTGGATTCAGCGGAGGAAATAAAGGTCGCTGTTTCAACCGATCTACGGTTTGACGGCACTTATGGAAAAGATTGGCTATTAGTTACAGATAAACGACTGATTGCTTTTAATCAGAGCGGAGTCCTTGGGCACGACATGAAAGAGGTGGATCTCACCTCCATTGAAGACATTGAAATCCTTGAGATGTACGGTAATAACATACTCAAGGTTACCACATCAGAAAATGCATTTGAATTGGCACGTTACTCAAAACGGTTAATTCCAAAATTCAACCTGACAGTCTCGGAATTAGAACAATTGTCCGCACCCGATGGAACAGGGACAGATGGAAATGGGAGTGGTAGACGCGGTCCTGGTCCAGGAGGTAGAAGGCGCGGTAGACGGGGTCCTGGTGGACCTCCAGGAATGCAACCAGGTGGTGACAAAAGCCGATGTGAGAAATGCGGTGAACCTATTCCAACTTGGTCAGGTGTCTGTGTAAACTGTGTTCAAAACAGCAAACTTATTTTCCGTCTCCTCAAATATGCTTTCCCATTTTTACATGTCATCATTCCTGCTTTCCTAATGATGATGGTAATCCGGTTTATTGATGTTCTACCACCTCTTCTGAATAAAGAAGTTATCGACAATATTTTGATGCCCGTTGGAACTGCTGTCTCTAATGGAGAACAACTCCCAGAAACATCTTGGGGACGACTGCAAGGTATAGCAGATACCTTAGGCGAATGGTTTGGTAGTATGCCACTTGCCGGTAGTTTTGGACACCTAATTACTATTATTCTAATGATAGTAGGTCTTAGAATCTTTACAATGGTTACTGCATCAATCCGTGGGTATATGATGGCGTGGGTAGGACAGAATGTCACCCGACGACTCCAAAACGAGACCTACGAACACCTTAATACACTCTCCATTGACTTTTTCCATGAACGTGATACTGGCAATCTAATGTCCAGAATCACACATGATGTGTCCAGACTTAGGGACTTTATCTCTAACGGATTACAAGATATCGTTGGCGATTCGTTCACTATCATTTTTATGTGTGCTTTCATGTTTTCTGAAAATTGGCAACTTGCGTTATGGACGTTAATTCCGATCCCTTGTCTTATCTTTTTCACTATCTTTTTTGGGAAAAAAATGAGCAAAGTTTACCATGTATTATGGAAACGCTACGCGAACATTAGTACAATTCTTGCTAGTACAATTCCTGGGGTACGTGTTGTGAAGGCTTTTGCACGAGAAAGGTATGAGATAAGTCGGTTTAGCGAACTAACCCATCAGGTGTTTACCGGTGAAATGAATGCAGCAAAACTTGGTACACTTTACCGTCCGATGATGCATTTTATTACCTATTCCGGTTCTATCATTATCTGGTTTGTTGGAGGATGGCAGATTTTCCAAGGCGATTTAACACTCGGCACTCTTTTCATGTTTCAATCATACATGATGAAGTTCTTTGGACCTGTGTATACCCTCTGCCAAATGAATGAAAGATTCATCCGAGCAGGCACTTCAGCAGAACGTGTGTTTGAAATTTTGGATACCCCACCAAGTGTCGCAGATAAGAGGGATGCAGTTGCACTTGAGAATATTAGAGGGTCAATTGAATTTAAGGATGTCTATTTTTCATACGATAGCGAAAAAGATGCACTGAATGGAGTAAGTTTCCAAGTACAACCCGGAGAAATGATAGGATTGGTTGGACATAGTGGTGCAGGTAAAAGTACACTCATCAATCTTATTACCCGTTTCTACGATCCAAATGAAGGCACTATAGAAATTGATGGACATAATAGCCAAGATATTCGTATAAAGGCGCTGCGTCAACAGGTGGGTGTCGTGTTGCAAGATCCTTTCCTTTTTGCAGGGACAATCGCTGAAAATATCGGATACTCAAAACCTGGGGCATCTCGACATGAGATTATTGCTTCTGCCAAAGCTGCTAATGCTCATGATTTTATTATTAAATTTCCTGACGGTTACGATACAATGGTCGGAGAACGAGGTGCACGCGTTTCCGGTGGTGAACGGCAAAGGATCTCTATTGCACGTGCAATCTTGAAAAATCCACGTATTCTAATTTTAGACGAAGCCACTTCATCTGTTGATACTGAAACGGAATCCAAAATCCAAGAGGCGTTGGAACGCCTCGTGCAAGGAAGAACTGTGTTTGCAATAGCACATAGATTGTCAACCCTAAAATATGCAGATAGGCTCATCGTGTTGAAAGAGGGTGAGGTTGACGAAATGGGAACACATGAAGAACTAATTGCTCAAGATGGAACATACGCAAGTCTATGTCAAAAACAAACCGAGTTATCCAAGATTCGCGCATGGTAGTATCAGTAGATGAGTAGAGGAGAAAACTAATGAATGAAGCTATTAAGGTTGCTGATGAATTAGAATTCCTTGACGCAAACAAAGTTAACATTGGACGGAACGCATTTGCAGAACTTGTTGTCCAACTTCCAGATGGAACAACACACACGAAAGTTGAACCTGTACGTAGTTTTCCTGTTAGTGAAACCACTCGGTATATCGCCCTATTAGATAACGAGGGAAACGAAATCGGTATCGTTGAGGATGTAAAAAAGCTCACACCAAATTCACGCGATGTCCTCACGGAAGAGCTACAGAAACGATATTTTATGCCGAAAATCACCAAAATAAATTCACTTGATGGGCAATTCGGGGTTACGACGTGGAATGTGGAAACATCACAGGGCGATGTAGAGTTTGGTATCCGTACCCGATACGATATTGTCACCCTAGAAAGTGTACTATTTCTTATAAAAGATGCAGAAGCCAACCGATATGAAAAC
>VYFM01000536.1 GCA_009842375.1 Candidatus Poribacteria bacterium
ATGTTTATGATGATGATTATGATTATTATTATTATGATGAAGATGATGAAGATGACTACGATGACGACGATGATGATGATGACGACGATGATGACTAAAAATTCGTTAGATAGTCAATTTTGAATCTAAATGAATATCGTCTTTCTATTTTCAGATGAACATACGGGAACTGTAATGGGAAACAGTGGACATCCTGTTGTCCAAACACCTCATCTTGACCGTTTATCTGAGAACAGCTACACCTTTGATAATGCATATTGTAACTATCCAATATGTACACCTTCCCGTCTATCCATGCTTACAGGACAGTATCCACATCAGATTGATGCATGGGATTTGGGAGCAATTTTGGATAGACAGTATAAAACTTGGGGAGATTATTTAGCAAAGAAGGGCTATGAAACGGTTTTGTGTGGTCGGACGCATTTCAATGGGAAGGACAGATTTCTCGGTTTTTCTGACCGATTGTTAGATGATCTGCCTCGATGGCGGCACACAAGTGGGAGACCACCACGACGTACAGTGGATGCACGACGAGGTTCTAATTCGCATGTTACTGAATGCGGTCCTGGAGACCACGAACATACGAGATATGACCGAGAGGTCACTGATTTAGCAGTGGACTTCCTACACAGAAAAGCAACTTTCCCAAGTGATAAACCTTTCCTACTTTATTGTGGATACATGCATCCACACTTTCCACTGATTGCTCCATCTGAGTTCTATTCATGGTATGATCCAGATACCCTTGAATTACCAGATACTTGGAACGAACCACTTGAATCGCAACATCCTGTGATACAGCACCACCGTTGGGCGTGGCGAAACGATATTCCTCCTCCAGAGGATACCGTCCGTTGTGCATTAGCGTCATACTATGCGCTTGTATCGTCACTTGATGCTCAAATTGGAAGAATCTTAGATGCTATTGATACATCACCATTGCGTGGAAACACTGTCGTTATTTATACCAGTGATCACGGTGAGATGGCAGGTAGTCATGGTATTTGGCAAAAGCAGTGTTTCTACGAATCCGCAGTAAAAGTTCCTCTCATGGTGCGTCTACCTTCTGGTGAAATAGGTCGAGTAGCACAAAACGTATCATTAATAGATGTCCTACCTACGTTATTGGATATTGTAGGTTTGGAAAAACCTACTGAATTACCGGGTGAGAGTCTGATAGAAATTGCTGGTAATCAACAACACAAAACCACACGTACTGTTTTCTCAGAATATCACCACATGGGCATGTTAAATGCAGGTTATATGCTCAAACGTGGCGATTACAAACTGTGCCATTACGTCGGAAACCAACCGCAGCTATTCAACGTAGACATTGACCCGTTGGAAAACAGTGATTTGGCTCTAAATCCAGATTATGCGGAAATTCGCGGTACATTAGAGGATGCATTGTATGAAATTGTTGATCCTGAAAGTGAAGATGCGCGGGCAAAAGAAAACCAACAGATGCGTAGGTAGAGAAGGACGATAAACTAATTCTCAACCTCACCATCAAAATATTCAAGACTCGGTTCTTTGCGATATATCTTCTGCAGAACATAAGGCAGGACCTTATTGGAATCAGGATATTCGCTAACATCATGTGGGGTATAAGTACCGAGTATCAACAGAGTTGCAGGATTATCACCTTCGTTGATGAACTTATGTGTCCCGGCTGGACCTGGTGGAAACGCAATAAAATCACCTTCCCTCACTTCAATATCACCTCGAGGCGTTTTGAGAGTGCAAGTGCCGTTCATCACATAACACATTTCCTCCCCAAAATGGTGTAAGTGCATGGGGAAAGTCGTACTCCCCGGTGGTAATCGGTAAACACAATACCCTATATTTTGTGCCCCGATTAGTGGATCAATGTCTTTATATTCAAAATTGTATGTGGAAGGACCTTTCCGATTTACCCATTCCATATCATCAATGTTAATACGGTTGATATATATGTCGCCCCGACTCTGTAGACAATTTACTAATTCTTGTCGTCCATCTCTAAAGAGCGAATGTCCATCTCCAACAAGCACAGTGTTGAACCGCATTGCTAACACCTTCCGAAGTTGTATTGCTGCTTTCGGTGGGTTTTCTAATTTATCATCTGCAAGGAGTGTTAAACGTCCCATCGGTTCACCTGTAACAATGTCTCCAAACAGTATGGCTTGCTGCTGGGTAAAATAGAGTGCTATTTCTCCTGGACTTTTTCCATAGGATAGATGAATTGCTCGTAATCCGGGTACAATAGTTTCTCCATCACTAATCTTTCGTGACGGTTCTATGTCCATTAAATCAGCATCTGCTTCATGCACAACCACTTCTGCCCCAGTTAATTGCTGAAAAGCAGCGGCTTCTCGTTCATGGTCACGATTTGTAAGGACAATCAACTTCGCGCCACCGAGTTGTTTTAATTGCTCACGGTCAGAGTCGCACATTTCAACAGGATCTATCGCGATATTCCCTTCGTCCCGAACCCATAGATGTGCGTTAAAATCTATCTGACGTGCTTCACTGAATACTGACCAACTATATAAATTTTCATGAATCAATCTTTTCATTTCTTGTCCTTTGATACAAATCCATATACCTCAAATTCTTGAACAAAAGGATTTCCTAACCCCTTATGTCGGACAATTAGGTCGTGCCGAGTAGCTATTAAGGGTGTTTGTCGTTTATCCTCTGTAGTACCACTAACATAGATACGTATTGCTTGTGTAACGAAGCTCCTTCGCAGCTGAATCACATTACTACGGTTATTTTTTATCTGCATAATTGCAGGCCAACGTTGGTCTCCTTCAATTTTCTTAAAGACTGTGGCATCTGTAATATTAGTGCCTTTGAGAACAATTTTGTGAATTGTTTTCCGTGTTGGTAATCTCAAATGTATCCACCCATCTTTCGCGTATCCAACTGTTTTTAGATCTCCATCAATCATTTCTGGTGCAGTGCAGGTTACACCTTCTGTGGTAGAAAGGTTTTCCCACTCCTGCGGTTCAATGATCATTTGGAGTGCTTTTGATTGACAACCTGAAATAATAACACACATGCAAATAAATTTGAGAACACGAAGATATTGTGGCATAGTTTTCGCTCCGTTTCAGTCATCAATTAGCAAGTCAGTGTTTATTAACTATGATAT
>VYFM01000194.1 GCA_009842375.1 Candidatus Poribacteria bacterium
CGTCCAGAAGGTGCGACATTAGAATAAATTGAAAAAGCTGTATTTATCTACGTAATGCAGAAGAAACATTACATAGATTGCTTTTTTGTCTTTAGGAGTTTAAATGAAACCACATATTACCATTGTTACACTTGGTGTTGAAGACTTACAACGTGCGGTTGAGTTTTATCATAAAGGGTTAGGTTTTCCGCTTATGGATGATTCTGAGAGCATAGCATTTTTTCAGTTGGATGGAATCATATTTGGACTTTATCCGAGAGATAAACTTGCTGAAGATATTACCATTTCTCCTGAAGGATCAGGGTTCCAAGGATTTACACTTGCTCACAACGTAGATTCACCAGATGAAGTAGACCGTACATTAGCAGAAGCGGTTGAGGCAGGTGCAGAACTCGTTAAACCGGGACAAAAGGTATTTTGGGGAGGATATTCAGGATACTTTAAAGACCCGGATGGATTTTATTGGGAAGTTGCACATAATCCGTTTTTCTAATGAAAATAGACATCTTATCATGATGTATCAAACATAGATTGGAGTTATATATAAATGGATAAAATTAGAGTTGCATTTATTGGTTGTGGTGGGATGTCATCGATTTTACAACAATGCATTCCGCAGATACCTGAATTTGAATTCGTAGCCACGTGTGACCTTGTTGAGGATAAAGCAAAATCAAATGCTCGTAAATTTGGTGCGCTTCGTCATTATACCGATTACAATGAAATGTTCAAAAATGAAGAGTTAAATGCGGTTGCTGTTGTTGGTAGACCAGAAGACAAAATGCATCGTGACATCGGTATTGAATGCTTGAAACAAGGATACCACATATATACAGAAAAACCACCTGCCACTACTTCCGATGGTGCTAAGATGTTGGTTGATGTGTCTAAAGAGGTTGGGAAAACAGGTATGGTAGGTACAATGTGGCGGCATGCACCTGCACATCAGATTGCGAAACGTTTGATAGACGAAGACGATTTCGGATCTACATGTCAATACCATACTCGGTATCTTGCTCCAGGTCCACGGCTAAGTGAAGCAGGCTCTCCTTTTGCATGGCCATTCATGCTTGATCAGGTAATTCATCCTACAGATTGTATGCGTTTCTTTATGGGGCAAGTGACTGAAGTATATGCAAAGGGAACAGTAGATTCTCCTACACGTAGTGTTTCAATATCGGTTAACTTGGAATATGAAAACGGTGGCATGGGTACCATGACACTCGGAACTGGACCGGTTTTGGAAGCGATGGTATTTATTAAAGGCACAAATAATCAAGCGATTCAGGTGTTTGAAACACGGAAGTTGCGTCGCTATCGTGTGCCCACTTGGTTGAACAGTGGCGGAGGATATATTGATACGCCAACTGAAGAATGGAATCTCAATACTGCCTATCACGGTATTAGCAGACCCGGTTATCTTGAAGAAATGCGGCATTGGGCTCAATCGTTACAGGCAGAGACACAACCCCACTCAAGTCTTGAAGATGCCTATCAAAACATGCGCGTTTTGGAAGCAATTAGTGAAAGTGTAGAAACGGGTGAGGTTATTAAACTGTCTGTTTAAAGTGGTTTAAAATCACAATGTTTATGAATTGTATTATTGGTGTATACATAAAATAGGAGAAAGATGATGAGACAAGTAATTATTTATCCAGGTGAGGATGGCTATTGGGTCGCTGAATGCCCAAGTTTACCAGGTTGTATCAGTCAAGCTGAAACAAAACATGATGCAATATATAATATTAGAGAAGCGATTAACGGATACATCACCACACTCAAAGAAGATGGACTACCAGTTCCTGAAGAACACTTTGAGACTTTGGTGTTAGCTGTATGAGTAGATTACCACGGATTTCTGGACGTGAATGTGTTAAAACCTTGGCAAAGGTAGGATTCTATAAAAAACGGCAGCATGGTAGTCATATAATTTTGCGTAGAGACACACCATTTGCTCAACTTGTAGTACCAGACCACAAAGAACTGGATAGGGGTACGCTGCGAAGCATTATCAGACAAGCAGAACTGGATGTTAATGAATTCGTGCGGTTATGTTCAGCATAGTAATCCTGTACACACAGTGAGTTGTATGTCACATTAACAAAGGTATTATGGAAAGCAAGTTATTATGAACTGGGCACCGCGTGTAAAACCTATACAAATACGTCGACTCTACCGATATGCGCGGATTGGCATATATGATGATATGTTGATACACGATATCGGTTGGGAACTATTTGCACGTTGTTCGGATATTGCTACTGTCGCTGATGTTTACCGAGAGGGACGCGTGCCTTGTCCATTGTGCCATACTAAGATAACGAGAAAGATTGATCCGTTGTTCAGTTCAGGCGAAGGTGGAACTCGTGAAGACTGGTTTCATTGTCCACACTGCACAAAAAGACTACTCTGGCGTGATTGTCGTCAAAAACTACGTGAAGTCCCGCGGTGTTTTAGTTGCTATGATATACTCAAAATCACTGATAACCTACTATGCTCTTGTGGTAAATCTTGGACACAACAGGCATACAATCAATCTGTGAGAACTCGTGTCCGATTACCGTGTCCTCACTGTCATAACCTTGTACGTAGACCTCCAGCACCAGAACATGCTTGGAGGATCAAAGTTCGTCAGACTAATCCAGAACTAAAATGTCCGAAGTGTCAAGCAACCGCGGTGCATGTCTCAGGTAACATACAATGCTCCACATGTGGCTATAAACGAAGGTGGCGTGATTATCGTAAGAGTTTGAAAAAGAAGGACGAAAAACTTGAGTGTACAAGTTGTGGACACACATTCAGGTGGCAGGCATGGCGTAGAAGCACAGGTTCGTTGAGAACTGGCAACCCAAAACCTGCTCGCGAATTCGTCAAGAATTGGCTTAGGTGTTATACACCACAGCAGCGTATGATACAGATTGATACTTTGTTGCAGACGTTGCATGGGAGAGGTCCATTGGCACCACTGTTTATTGATAGTGGTGAGAAAAGTATTCGTCAAATGCTTGATGATTTGGCATCATAGTTGTGAAGATCTACTTCAATTTAGCATGCTAAAGTCCGTTTGTTAATATCTCTAAACTTGACAGACATTGTGCTTTCGCTATAATGTTATGAAAAAGACTAATATTCTTAAGC
>VYFM01000195.1 GCA_009842375.1 Candidatus Poribacteria bacterium
AGAATACTTAGATAGAAATGACGAAATAGAAGCATAATATTTGATTATTTTAAACTTAGTTGTATATCAACTTGATAGGGTTTTGCATTTGTCAATTTCTGATGAGTATCTGGTAATTTGGCAAGTTCGTTCTTCGTATGCGTCTGAATGTCTCTCAGAGTTGGAAAGGAATAGACTAATTCTCCGTTCTTGATAATGGGTATTAGAAGCGGTTCTCCTTCGGTTACAGGTTCATCCCATAAGAATAGGTTGTCTTTACTATAGAGTCCTTTGGTATCGGTAAGACGATATATCTGTTTTTTCCCTGGGACAGTCGCTTTAGTAGGTTCATCAAGCGTTTGCTTACCAACTGGAATTCCGTCGCGTTCAACTAACTTGAAAACACCCCCAAGTGCAGAAGCACTTTTATTGTCGGTTTCGGAGATGTCACCTGTGGCAAGACGTGTGCCAACACCAAATCCATCAATTGGTGCCATATTCTCAATTAAATTGAAAATCTCAAATTCATCAAGTTCATGACTTGCGATGATCTGCACATAGTTGAGTCCCTCATCGTTGAGTATACGTCGGACATTCTTACTGAGTGTTAAGAGATCCCCGCTATCCAATCTCACTGCTCGTAATTTTTCATCGCGTGTTTCCATCTCATGTGCAACAATGCAAGCATTTCTTGCACCCTGTAATGTATCATTGGTGTCAATCAGAAGTGTAGTGTTGTGCGGGAATGCGTTAGCGTAATCTCGGAATGCCTCAACTTCTGTTTCCCGTTCCAAGACAAATTTATGAGCCATTGTACCGACATAGGGGATATCAAAATGCCTGCCAGCAAGTACAAGAGAGGTGCCACTTGCTCCACCGATGAAGGCAGCACGTGCTGCAAGGATACCTGCATCTCTGCCGTGTGCGCGTCTTGCACCAAAATCAAAGACAGGTTTGCCTCTTGCTGCATGAACAATACGTGATGCTTTTGTAGCAATCAGCGTTTGGAAATTCATTACGCAGAGAAGATAGGTCTCAAATAGTTGAACATCACGCGAACGACCCGTCACATTGATAATAGGTTCATCCGGAAAAACAAGTGTTCCTTCTGGTACTGCATAGATTGAACCATCAAATTCAAAATCTTTCAACGATTCGAGATAGTCTTTGTCCAATTCACCGTTTTCTACCAACCAGTTAAGTGTATCATCATTGAAATGTAAATTTTGAATGAAATGGATAACTTGTTCCAATCCAGCTGCAATTAGGTATTGTCCTTGCGGGATTTTGCGGACATAGTAGTTTGATGTGATAACAGCATTATTCAGACTATTAAAGTCAGCTTGACCCATCGTAAGTTGATAGTAGTCCAAAAAAAGAGCCATATCGGTTTCTGTTAATAGAGCGGATTGAGGGGAGTTTTGTTTGGAGGAATCTGATTTGATGTTCATATATGTGGGAATGCTGTCTGATTTATGGCTTTTGTACTATCTCAATTAGCTGATTAACTGATATATCCTGTAGAGATTGTGTCTGTCCGTTATTCCAGATAATTTGTAACATCTTTACTTGTGTGGATTTTCCTACCCCAAATTCAGCAATGAAACTGTTAGCAGACATATAACTATCGCCAGCATATATTTCTCGTATTTGTGTGATACCTTCATTTGAAAGCAGTATTTTCGCACCGACTGCATTTGTGTTCGGAGACAAACCAACTAACTTTACCTGCAGCCAATTGTTGTTATTGCTAAGGTTATTACGCAATAGGGTCGGTTGATCATAGTTGTTAACGATAAAAATGTCTACATCTCCATCGTTGTCGTAATCTCCGAAGGCTGCACCTCGACTTACTCGCGCGGGAAGATTTGCAATTCCTGAAGTTTTACTGACATCGCTGAAGGTCCCATCTCCTTCATTTCGAAACAACTGGTTATTCTGTGGTATAAGCAGCTCAGGTTGATCCAGATGTTGAAAAGTACTTCCATTTGCTACAAAGATATCTAAATCACCATCGTTGTCGTAATCAAATAGAGATGTTCCCCAACCAATTTCCTTAATGCTGATTTCAGCAAGCATTGCTGAGTAGGATTCATCTACGAATCGTATATGTTCTGGGTTGTTGGTTTCTACTACACTTTCTTTCAACAGGTTTCTGTAGAGGACATTTTCTTGCTCAATCCAATGACTAATAAAAAGGTCAATATCACCATCCGCATCGTAATCTCCAGCAGTAATACCCATGGAGCCACGAAAATCTGCTGCCCATGATTCGGCACTGACATCGGTGAAAGTACCATTACCTTCGTTGCGATAAATATGGTTATCAGAAGTATCATTTGCAACATAAAGGTCTAAATCGTTATCATTGTCAAAGTCGGAGAAAATTGCTTGCATACTCCTTCCACTTGATGCAGAAACACCTGCTTTTTCTGTTATGTCGGTAAACGTTCCATCTCCATTGTTTCGGTATAAGAAGTTATCTTGTGGTTGAAAAACGGTGGGATTAAGGGCATTTGGCACTAAAATTCCAGATTGTTTGGATTCTGCTTTCTTTTGTTCAAACTTCTCAAGATCATAGTCAACATAGTTACAGACATAGAGGTCCAGATCGTTGTCTCCATCACAATCAGCAAATGCGGCACCGGTACTCCATAAGGGACATTCTACGCCAGCGGTTTTAGTCACATTCGTAAAAGTGTTATCACCATTATTGCGGTAAAGCACATTTTCACCGTAGTTTGTCACATATATATCAATGTTTCCATCCCCATTGTAATCAGCAAAAACACATCCCATGCCGTATCCTGTATCTCCGACCATAGCCGATAATGTGATGTCGGTAAACGTTCCATTTCCGTTGTTTCTATAGAGGGCATTGGTAGATGTAGTATCGGTATTATTTGATAGTTTATCTTTGAATGCCCCAGGTATATTTACGATATAGAGATCAAGATCACCGTCGTTATCTATATCAGCAAATCCTGCACCAGACCCCATATCTTCTGGCAGTAAACTGGTGCGAGAGCCATTTGAATGCTGAAATCGTATGCCTGTTTCCTGTGTCACATCAACAAAAGTTGTAGCGCGTGCAATCATCGCTGTCATGATGACTAATAGCATACAGAAACATGTTATATATTTAGACCTGTATAATCC
>VYFM01000153.1 GCA_009842375.1 Candidatus Poribacteria bacterium
ATATATTGTAAGTTTCGGTTAACAATTTTTGCGTTAACACCGTTTTTGGAGAGCCGTAAGCAATAGGAGCCCCATTTTTTAACATTAGGAGTTGATCCGCATACATTGAAGCAAGATTAAGATCATGGATTGCAGTAATCACAGTTTTACCTTTATCACATATCCTTTTGCATAGATTAAGTATCTGGACTTGGTGTCTTGGATCGAGATGATTCGTCGGTTCATCTAACAATAGCAAACCGGGGGCTTGGGCAAGAATACGTGCAACATCAACGCGGCTTGCTTCACCACCAGATAAGGTAGTATAAAATCGTTCCGAGAACATTTCCGCTTCAACGTGGCAAAGTGCCTTGTTCGCAATTTCCACATCACTGGCAGTCTCTTTTGTGCCGTTCAGATACGGATAACGACCAAAAAGCACAACTTCTAAAGCAGTAAATGGAAAATTTACATCCCTTTTTTGCTGTAAATATGCACGGAGACGGGCAAGTTCCTTGGGTTCATAACAATTAATAGGTTTACCAAAGAACCTTATTTCACCTGTTGTTGGTATAAGTTCACCTGAAATTAATCGTAAAAGTGTGGATTTACCTGCTCCGTTAGGACCGACAAATCCCCATAACAACCCATTTTTTATTGTAAGATTGATGTCTTGCACCAACCATTTTCCATTGATCTGATAGCCCACTTGTTCTAATTCTATCATGATGTTACCTTACATATCTAAAGGAATATTCAACCTGAATAATCCTTATAGGAATACCTCGCGTTTGAACTTAATTAAAAGCCACAGGAAAAATGGTCCACCTATCAACGCTGTTACAACACCAACGGGCAATTCAGCGGGGATGACAACGGTTCGAGAAAATAGGTCAGCTAATATTAACAGTATAGCACCGCCCAATGCAGAACCGGGTAATACAAAACGGTGATCTGCTCCTCCTATTAACCTCAAGAGATGTGGCACTACAAGACCAACAAAACCTATGCCCCCTGCAGCTGCCACCGCTGCCCCAACCGTTAAAGCAACCCCCAAAATTGACCATCTTTTTAATGCTTCAGTTGGAACACCAAGATGGTATGCCTCAGATTCACCAAGACTCAACGCATTCAGTGCTGACGCTTGTTGTAATAACACAAACATCCCCACAATCGTTATCGGTAACGTAACAAATACAACTGACCAAGTTGATCCACCAAAACCCCCGAGTAACCAAAAAGTTAGGCTGCGCAGTTGTTCATCGTCAGCAAGGAACGTCATTAAACCGATACACGCACCCGCAAGACTGTTCAGGGCAATCCCCGCAAGCAATAATGTTACCGTATGCACCTTACCGTCCGATTCCGATACCTTCCAAACACCAATCGTAACAAGCATCCCACACGAAAAGGCAGCAATTGGAAGTCCCCACATTCCTAACGCGCCACCTCCAATCAGAACTATCCATAACGATGCCCCCAAACCCGCACCTGCAGTAACACCGATTAAACCAGGATCTGCCAATGGATTACGAAAGATACCTTGAAGCGTTGTTCCTGAAATCGCTAACATAGCACCAACAAGTGCCGCAAGAATCACGCGTGGAAAACGAACATACACAAGGACAGCGAAACCATCATCTTGAGCAAGAAGAATCTTCGGGATTTTCCAAGGTAGAATTTGATATGCTCCTACTCCCGCCGCAACACAGATTGATACCGGAAGTAAACAACTCAAGATGAGTAATATCTTTGTCCGTTTCTGCATTCGAAGTACTCAACTTAGATTAATTTTGTCAGGTAATCGTGATAAGAATGTCATATTACGGTTTATATGTTGCTTACGGTTTACCGACACAAATTAATCTTTTTCCTGTGCGAATTAGAAAAAAACCATTTACAGCAGCAACACCATACACACGGCTTTCTGTTGCTATGAAATTAATATTCATTGATGGAAGAATATCTGTTTTGGATACCAAGAGTTGTTTTGAAGGAAAATGCAACACTGTTGTATCTCCATCTTTACCGAAGAAATAAAGATAATTCCCCGCAGCAATAGGTGATGCCCAAGTTGGACTCCCGATGCGTATAGTCCATAATTGCTCACCTGTATCAAGGTTTAGACAACTAAGCACACCTACTTTATTAACAAAATACACACGACCACTGTGAACAAGTGGAGAACCGAAACTTGAAGCAATATCTGCTTTCCAGTGGATGTGGCTTTCTGTTACATTGCCGACTCCACCACGTTCAATAGCAAGCGTTTCTCCTTTCTGTGATGATCCCACAATGACTAATTTATCTGTTATTGTAGGAGACGAAACTGTGTTTTTCTTTACACCTTCAACATACCATATCTGTTCACCGGTTTTGCTGTTGTACGCTTCAACAATTCCGTTTGAACTAATAATGATCTTTGTACTGTTTTTATTTTTACTGACAACCGGTGAAGTCCATGATACACGTTTCTCACGATCCCTTTTCCACAGATTCGCTCCATCTCTTTTGCTAAGACTAACAAGATATGAAGGTCCATCATGATCAATCAGTAAAATTATCGCATCATCGGTTTGAGTGATTGAACTCCCAATTTCATGGTTACCCATAAATGCACCGTATTCCTCCGTAAATGCCCGGTGCCACAATTTTTCTCCCTGATGGCTTATAGCAAAAAGATCGCCGCTCTCAAAAAAAGCATATACATTTTCAGCGTCTACGACAGGAGTAGGTGCTGCTTGTGCAGCCATATCTAACCGATCAGTCATGAAACTGCTATTAAAACGTTTTGTCCAAATTATATCTCCTGTTGTTAAGTCAATCGCTTGAGCAATAAGGGTTTCCTTCATTGACCCCTCGCTTGAAGTAACGTAAACTCTTCCATCCCAAACAACAGGACTTGATTGACCATAACCCGATAAGTCAATTTTCCATCTTATATTTTCTGTTTCACTCCATGTCAGCGGTAGATTAATCGCATCTGTATGACTTATACCTTGGTTACCGCGAAATCCTGTCCATCGAGTTTCTCCTTCTGGTTGAATTAGATCTTCCGCATCAGAACAGAACGTCGCTACCAAGATGAAGCAAAGAATTAAGATTAATTTCATTTTATTTCCATTCATTATTCTCAATGTTTCTATAGTAGGCGTGAGT
>VYFM01000328.1 GCA_009842375.1 Candidatus Poribacteria bacterium
GTTGACACTCACATATAATATGATACAATAACATTAGGAGATATAATACCACATTTCAATATTGAAAGGAAACGAATTATGGATTTGACACGACAACCGCCACGTCGTCCTTCTAACCTTAGTGTAGCAGGGATAGTAGGCGCAGCACGCATGACTGACAAGGCACGTGCATATAACAAGGAGATGCTCGGAGATTTTGTCTATGGAAGACATTCGGGTTTAGATCGTAGAATATTAGAATTCTTAGATATTTCTGCAGACGATTTTGCTCAAGCTGCAGACGATAAAGACGATGCTACACTCAGTGCTTGGATGCTTGATCAAGGAAAAAAGAGTGACGAAGAGATTGATGTGTTCAACAAATCAGAATTAGAACGACTACCAGCTGATAAAAAACATAAACAATTGCTGGAAGAACGTCTTGCGAAGTATGCGCCTGACCGTACTGATATAAAGACCGTGCTACAGTCGATAGAACTTGATGATTGGGGGTGTTTCTGGCAGGTTGACCTTACCACAGGACCGCCTCGCAGTGCGCGATCTAAAGATGTTGCTGGTATCTGTGGCGTTGCTCGCATGGCAGACAAAGCATGCGCAGAACGTGCTGGTAAAATCGGAGACTATAAATACGGAGACACTTCTGGACAAGATGTACGTATTTTAGAATTCCTGGGTGTTTCAGCAGATGATTTTCAGGAAGCAGCAGTTAAGAATCCAAACGATATTGAACTTGGTGAGTGGGTGCAGGAGAACTGCGAAAAATCACAAGAGGAAATTGATGACTATAATCTCGCTATGGTCAATCGGGGTCCGGACGAAACCACACGTGAACGATTTGAAGCGCGTCGTCAAGAAGTGGATGCAAGTCGCACGGACATTACAACATGGGTTGCACTGCAGGACTTAGATGATGAATTGAGTTTCAGTATCGTTGACCTCAAACGACGGGCACCACGCAGTCCTTACAATACGGATGTCTATGGCATGGTACATCTTGCACGCTTGATTGATAAAGGTAGGGCGTTTATCGGTAACACTTTGGGTGAGTATTTTTATGCTGAGGATTCGGGAATGGATAGGATGGCACTCGGTTTTCTCGGTGTATCTACGGATGAATTTACTGGCGCGCTAAAGGAATATCCTACCGATGCTGAGATTGAGTCATGGTTGAAGGATAACTACGCAAAAAGTGAAGCAGAAATTGAAGCATTTAATGAGAAGATAACGAACCTCGGTCCCGAAAATGAACGATATCAAGCCATGATGGACCGCATGCTCAAAAAACTTGGTGCTGAAGATTCGGATATCAGTACTTGGTTTGCAATGATGGACCTTGATGACGAGAAGACGTTTGCGTTGTAGAATTTCGTTGGAAACTATGTATGTCTATAGGAATTAGACTATGAAAAATGTTGAAGCGATTGCAGATGTTGAGTCGGGTAAGAGGACAGATGCGAATGCCGCGTGGTGGGGATTTGATCCTGTAGATGCAACGGAAGGATTACAAGCTGCTATTGATTCTGGTGCGCGTCGTTTGATTGTTCCTAATATGCGTGCAGATTGGATCGTGCGACCAATTAAACTTGTCAGCAACCAGGAAATAATCTTTGAACGTGGCACGGTGGTTTCTGCAAAACGCGGAGAATATCGCGGAAAAGGTGATTCCCTTTTCACTGCACAAGATGTAGAGAATCTGACTATTCGCGGATATGGTGCAACCTTCCGTATGTGGAAACAGGACTATATTACTGGACTTGTACTTGAACAGATGGGTTGGCATCGTTGGTATGGACAGTATCCTAAAGCAGAATGGCGGATGACGTTGTCTATCCGGGGTTCAAAGAACGTCAATGTCTTCGGTTTGACACTCAAAGATAGTGGTGGAGATGGGATTTATGTAAATGGCAGTAAGGAACTTAGGTATTCTGAAAATGTGCATCTACGTGACATCGTCTGTGAAAACCACTATCGGCAGGGAATTAGTGTCATAAGTGCGGAAAACCTAATAGTTGAAAATTGTACTTTCTCAAACACATGGGGAACACCACCCTGTTCCGGTTTAGACATAGAACCTGACTTAGCGGATCAACGGATCAAAAATGTGCATTTTTGCGGTTGTCAGTTCGTTGATAATGCCGGTGACGGAATTGAGGTGTTCTTAGCACATACCACAGATGAGACTGAAGATGTGACTATACGATTTGACAATTGTTATATAAGCAGCAAACATGGTGCTGGTATTCGCGTATCAAAAATCAGAGATAAGGGTCCTGGTGGATACATTGAATTTAACAACTGTACAGTAGAAAATACCCTTACATACGGTATTAAAGTTCAGGAAAAATCGGTTAATGGTGCACGCGTGACCTTTACGGATTGTACTGTTATCAACGCTGCGACTGATCGGGAATTTGGTGGTGAATGGTCCCCGATTTCGTTATCTCTACCGCAAACGAACATAGTTCAATCCATGGGCGGTATCGATTTCATCAATTGTTTCGTTGAGGACAATTATGATCGTCCTGCTGTTAACTATACGCAACAAGACAGCGATCTTCCGCTTCAGGATGTAACGGGCAATATCACAGTGCTGAATCCTAATGGTGTTCATGCAGAATTGGGTAAAGACGGTGAGAAACTTACCTTGATTGTCAAATCAGACAATCAATAAGGTTTTTTACATATCTTTAGGATATATTCAGTAGAAATACAGTCAGAGAGATTGATGGAGAAAAGACATTGTTTCTATATCATGGAAGTAAGCAGTTGTTTCCTAAATTGAAAAAACGTCAGGCTTTAGCACCACCGGGAAGACCTCCCGAAGAAGCTTTGGAAGCGATTTACCTTACACCCGACTTTCTCTTTGCATTGGCTTGTGCTGCAAGACCACCTGGCACCTCTAAAATAGATCTGACAAAACGAACCATTTGCTTTCAATATCCGGATCAGTTTGAACCAAACGAGACGATTTACATCTATTTTGTAGACCCTACAAAGATCTCTGAGGATAAAAAAATCTATATTGATCAGTGGCAGGTTGCTGTGACTGAGGATGAAATTACACCAGTAAAGGTTGAGACCTACCAGTCAAGGGAATTACTGAAACACTACCGTGTTATTGATAATTGGGATG
>VYFM01000030.1 GCA_009842375.1 Candidatus Poribacteria bacterium
ATCGAACTGTCCCACCCTGCCGTGGCAACGGTGCGTCCATCAGGTGAATATTTAAACAACCCCACATCTTGCCACCTATTATCTGCCCAATTACTTCTTTTATGTCCAACGGAAAAACTCTGAATGACTTCACCAGAATCTGCATTAAAAAAAGCTAATTTACCTTCTGAATCATAATCAACTACATCTATACCAACATATTGCCGTCCATCAGGAGAACACACATTCCAAAATTCCTTTAACTCTGGTGGGATGTCTTTATGATGAACGGTTTTTACCGTTTCACCGGTATTTATGTCCCACATACGGATTCCTGTAGCATTCTTACTCACAAGCATCTCACCATCGGGAGAAAATCTTATTTCCATAATATCCTTCTCATCTGAAAGCTCATCTGTAAGAATTTTTATGGTTTCGCCAGTATTGACATCCCATAATCTGATTGTATTATCCGCTCCACTTGCAATAAATTTACCATCAGGACTATACGCCACTGCTTCAATAGTATCCTTACGCTCTTTGAACACACGTTCGGTTTCACCTGTTTCAGTATTCAAAAACCAAATTGCAGTGTATGCTATTGAAGCACCCCCACAAGCAAGAGTTTTACCATCAGGGGAATAAGATATACAATTGATTATTGTGGCATCTACAGAGTATGTATATATCAACTCGTTTGTGTTAGTTTCCCATATCTGGATGAGGGGTCCAGCACTTACTACAACAAATTTACTACCATCTGGTGAATACTCCATATCACGAATCAAGTCTGGGTATCCTGTGAGAATACGTATCGGTGTAATGTTCTCAGCATCACAAAAACGAAGTGTACCATCTCCACCTGCATATACCAACGTACTTCCATCAGGTGAAAAAACTACGTTTCTAGGGGTATCTGGAGGACAATTAATGGTTTTGAGACGTTCACCGGTAGACACATCCCAAAACCGAATCATATCATCTGCGAAATCGGTACTAACCAGAGTTTTTCCATTCGGACTGAATACGACTGACCATACACCATTGGAGTCTGTTGTATGTGTAACTGTAGTCTTAAGGTTTCCGGTGTTGGCATCCCAGAATTGAATTGTCCCATCATCAAAGCCACTTGCCAAAATTGTACCGTCAGGAGAATATGCTATAGAATAAATATAACTCTCATGTCCAGTAAGTGAACGAAGGTATTCTCCGGTGTGTGAATCCCACTGATGAATCATATCATCTCCACCATGACTGACTAACATTTTACCATCAGGTGAAAACACCACATCGGAAACACCACCAGCATGTCCAGCAAATGTAAGGCGAAGTTCACCTGTTGCTACATCCCACAACCGAATAGTTTCATCATTGGATCCACTTACGAGTGTTTCTCCATCGGAACTAAAGGCAACTGAGCTTACCTTTTCATTATGTCCCGTGAGAGTCGTTTTTACCTGTCCAGTTTGTATATCCCACAATAGGATAGTGTTGTCGCTATCATTACTATTACTTGCCAATAGTTGGTTATCGGGACTAAAAGCGACTGTTGAAACACTTTCCATAGGTTCTATAAGCAGATTGAGTTCTTCGCCGGTTCGTCCATCATATAACCATATACCGATCGTTCCCGCAGCAGCAAGCATTGTGCCGTCTGGAGAGTAAGCCATATCAAAAATGCATCCTTTTCCAAGACGCGCCTTAGCACCTTCAGGTAATTTCCACTTCGTAGAATCTTGAACAAAGTCGTTTTGCATAGATGTATTTCCTTCTTGTATACCTTCGTTGCTGCTTTTTCCGCTTGTCCCTTCTTTCCCTAACTGATATTGCGCCGGGAACTTTGGTGTGATATTGAGTGTAATAGGTGACTCCACAATTTCAATTGTGGTATCTGATGGTGCGTCAAAACTATAAGGCAACTGAAATTGAGTCAAGTATTGATTGCTCGCGCCAATCAGGAGTATGACCAATAGTACAGATGATCCTAAAGATGCTAACGGCAATAACGGCTTAGTATTGGAAGGGGATGTATGCCTAACATCCGAGATATCCTTCATGATACTTTCAGATAAGTTTGGGGATAATTTAACTCTTCCGAGGATATCGCTAATAAGTGATTCATTCTCTCTTAGCCGATTACGAGCACGGCTGAGTCGACTTTTAACAGTGTTAGGAGATACACCCAAAAATTTACCAATAGCATCACATGACATTTCTCCAAGGTAATGGAGTATCACTACTGTACGCTCACTCTCTGGCAACATTTCCAGAAGTTTTTCAACCACTATTCGTCGTCTCTGTACTTCTGTTTCTTCACGCATATCTGAAACAAAACATGTATATGCAGTCTCTTCTAAAGTGTCTTGACTTGTGGCATCAAGAGATTGCTCAGCATGTTTATCATTCTTGCGTAGCCATGCAATGCATCGTCTGTTAGCTATTACATACAACCATCCAGGAAACCGTTTTGGGTTTTTTATGGTAGGTAACTTCTTGTATACCTGTAGGAAAGTATCCTGAGTGACTTCCTCTGCGACATGGAAATCACCTATTTTTCTCCAAACAAGGGCATGAACACTCTTTTGATATTTTTGGACTAAGGCACTAAACGCCTCTTCGTTACCTGACAGGATTTGTTCAATCAATTCTGCATCACTTTTCTTCATTAGATACCTCAAATTACCATTGGCATACAGTAATTAAGACGCGATTCTAAAGTAGTCAGGTTGCATGAATGTCATAATTGAAATAATTTCGTTCTATATTTGCATCTTACAACTCTTTGCATATATCTTAATCGTCTATATATGGAGTAAGATCCCAAAGGAGGATAGTACCATCATAACTTGTACTGGCTAATATACTGTTGTCTGGGGAGAAAGCGAGTGCATGTACATCTGTTGTATGTCCTTTAAATGTGGCAATCTGTTTTCCGGATTCTACCTCCCATAAACAGATTACCATTTTCTCCATACCTTCATGCCACCATGTCCCAGCTGCAAAATATTTCCCACACATGGAAAATTCAGCAACCGTAAACATATCTTCTAACTCTTTAGGTAGAGACAACCGAGAAATGTAGTTATTCTGTTCCACATCATACAAGTATGAATTATTTCCAATGGAGGATAAAAACTTTCTATCATGAGA
>VYFM01000126.1 GCA_009842375.1 Candidatus Poribacteria bacterium
GTATATATGTTAGTCAACAGAGTTGACCAACAAAGGATATAACAGTAGAGTTTCAGCTATAGAATAGATAAATTCACAACGTCAAGACTGTTATCTGGTAGACTTTATTCTACCCCAAGTTGACGTTAACTTGTTCTTTGCCTCAACAGCAAGTTGTTCATCAGTAAGAATGACAAGACCTGTTTTTGATGGGTTTTTACCGTGTACAACAGCATGTGGATACCATCCACTCCAGCCCTTCTGTCCAGCTTGAGCCCCATTGTCTCCATCATTAACACAGATACCCAGACCGAATTCGTAATCTTCCTCAAATTGATTTTGACCTAAGTTGTCTGGTTTAATCTGAATTTCATAGTAAGTTTCGGTTTCCTCTTCGTTACGAACGATTGCTACTTGATCAGCATTCAGACCTGGATTGCCCTGTAATGTTTCGTTATGAATAACGATATTTCCATTATTACCCAATGCAACATTAATAAGTATGTTTGCTTGACCTTCTTCTCTCATCCCATTTGGAACGAAAGAAAATTGGATGCTGTCTCCATTCCAACCAGAATTTGCAGCGTTATTATGTTCGTCATCTGTAACACTTACTGCAATATATACAGCATCTTCATCCCAGACAATAGCAAAACAGGTTTCATGGTCTTTTGCACCATTCCATGTTCCACCACCGTGTGGTTCAAATTTTACATTTCCATCAAATTCAAGACCACAGTAAGGTTCGCCATCGGTACCTGTTACTGCTTCAAAAACACCTTCCCAACCTTCTTGGTCTGTAAGATCACCGTCTATCTTTATGGTGGCGGGACGTTGTAGTGCATGGTATTCGTCATGAGTTTTACTACGCCATTGTGCATCTGCCGTTAAGCATACCATTAATAGCAATAGTGTAATTGAAATTAAGAACTTTTTCATTTTTTCTCTCCTTGTTGGAAGATTATACATCATATTCTAAAACTTGGTTACAATATGTATATTCGAATTTATTGTATTAAATACTAAAAATTAACGATCACCAATTGTTTTGATAGGGTCTGTGCCGCCGAGGCAAAAGATATATCTACCGTTTGAACCTATATATAGTTTTTCATTTGCAATAGCGGGGGAAGACATGAAATTCAAGCTGAAGTCTTCGTTTTGTGTATCATATTCCCATTTAATACTGCCATCATTTACTGAAAGACTAAAGATAGAACCATTTCCCGTAGCAGCATAGACTGCGTCTTGTGTAACCGCAGGTGATGAGACTACCGCACCTTGTAGGTAGGTTCTCCAATGGAGTTCACCACTTGTTGCGGTGAGTGTGTAGACATAACCGTCCCGCGAACCAAATGTCACGTATCCATTATGCACAGCAATAGCAGTAAGGACCGCATCTTCTGCTTCGTATTCCCACGCGATATCCCCTGTTTCAGCATTTAGCGCGACCACTTTACCAGCAGGAATAGATGCACTTTCCGAAAAATTACCTCTACCGAGTCCAAAAAAGACTAAGTTCTCATAACCACTTGGATTACCCCAAACTGAATATGGTGCGGGTGTTGACCATATTTCATTTCCTGTTTGTGCATCAACAGCATACATCTTATACTGACCATAACCAGTACCGAAATATACCTTACCATCTTTAACTAATGGTGAAATGTCTGCATGAACGGCAGGAAAATGCCAAATTTCTTCACCTGCAAGTGCATCAAGACAGTATATACCATCTGCACCAGCAGAAAAATAGAGTCTTCCTTGTGTAATAAATGGTGTTGACTCTACATGGCTTGCTGTTCTGAAACTCCAGATAGGATCCCCAGTTTTTGCGTCAAGACATCGGAGTCTACAACCACTATCTTCATGAAAACCCTCACCGATATAGACTCTACCAGCAACAACTGCGGGTGATGATACGATAGGAATATCAGAGTCATGTCTCCAAACAACATCTTGTGTATCCGTATCTATACAGTAGGTCGCACCACTTACTGAAAAGACCGAGCCGCGTGCCGCACCGATATATAGACGGTTCCCGACGATTGCGGGAGATGACAAGAACTGTACCGTTTGCATACCCTTTGTCTTGAAAATCCAAGAAGGTGTTCCGTTGAATGGTCCTGGTAAGTCATCAACGTGACCTGTGCGATTGGCATTTCCTCTAAATGTTGTCCATGGTTTACCTGTAATGAATTCTTTCTTTTCAGGAATAGTATCATTTACTGCAGTCGGTGTTGTGCTGTTACTTATTCCTTTTCCGACTAAGTGGAATGTTAAAACCGATAATCCAATTAGGATAACTAAACTAATGAGAGATACAATAATTCTACGCATAGTTAGAAAGTTCCGTATTTTGTAGAAAACCATCTTTGTTGTATCGCGAGCGAATACAAGTGATGTTAAAATTGCGATACCGACAAATGCCAGTATCTGCGGAATAATCGCAAGCAGTGCAGTGAGAGGACCGATAAGTTGCGGGATAACAGCATGTGCGGTCGCTGTGAAACAGACGCATGTTGAAATGAGACTTAGGGAAATAACCCAAATTGTCTTTCTCATGAATTTATCCTTAATCTATTTTACTTTTTTCACGAAATCAACTGCATAATGTACAAGGTTCTCAAGCATCTTACTGTTCTTAGAAATGTTTTCTTTTCCATCGTTCCGTAAATTAGTTATGAGATACATACCTTTACCATACCTAAGTTTAGCTACCATAATCTCTTTTCCACTATTTGTTGTGGCTAACACTTCAAACTTATCATTCCATCCGTTCCAAGAGTCATCAAGTGAGAGTTGTCCAGATTGTATGCGGTGTGGTGTTTTAAAAAGGTTTCCTGCTTTTGAAGTAGGTTTAAAATCACTACGACGATTACTTTCCACACCCTTAAGAGGTTCAGACAACCACCCAATTTTAGATTGACGGTTATCATCATTATCTTGTCCAGAAACTATTACAACTCCACCACCTTTAACAAAATCTTTTATCCGTTTCTCTTGACTACTATTGAGTTGGTATCTACCGTTATCAATTGCTCTAAAACCGAGCCATAATATATCTTTGTTACTGAGTCCGCGTAGATTTCTATCAGTTGTCTGATCCCAAACAATCCAACGGTTCCCTGCACTATAGATA
>VYFM01000290.1 GCA_009842375.1 Candidatus Poribacteria bacterium
CGCTTTTGCAACTACTACGGCAGGGCATGCCGAAAGTTACGCCTGTGGAGTCCAAGTAAGACCACAATCTGTGGCACGAGAGACGGAAGCAGGAAACGCCATTTCGCAGCAAAACTGCTAATGTGAGAGCGAAGAATCCCCCATGCTTTAGCGGGGGGAGTATGTCAAGGGTATTCAGGGCTATTTAGTTTTAAGATTTCTAAGTAGATGCGTGTTACTAAGTGTTTTGAACTGTGAAAAATATATCAGAAAAACCAAAAACTAAATAACCCTGCTCTATCAAACAGAGGCATTCAATTGTCACTGTAAGATATTGGTATATACCTCGTTTTTTCCTTCAAATTCTCTGAATTTTGTTTCCTTTAAACCGTCCCAGTTTTCTGTAGTCAGAATTGTTATTGTCTGAATCACTGAACGCGCTGAAAACGCGGAGGACCGGAAAAGATCTCTTCTTTCAGTGTGTTCCGCGTATTCTGTGACTTCCGTGATTCAGACAGAAGAGCGGGCAAGGAAACCTCGCCCCTACGATATGTCTGAGCGTGGGATAACCTGTTGCCAAAAACTTTACACACCCATGGCTCCGTCTGTGTTTTGTTGGATTTGACATTTACAAGATATTAGTGTATAATATGGAAGAAAAGAAATCTGGTGATAATAGGTGAGTATCAGATAGGAGTGAAGGATGTATTCCGAAGAGGTTACATCACATTTTGAAAATCCCTGCAATGTTGGAACGATTGTTGATGCTGATGGCTCAGCAACAATTGGTTCAGCTGCAAGTGGAGAAATGCTGAAACTCACAATAAAAATAACAAAAGATAGAATTGTTGAAGCGAAGTTTAGGGCATTTGGATGTCCAACAGCGATTGCAAGTGGATCAATACTAACAGAAATGGTCACTGGTATAGAAGTTTCTGAAGCATCAGAGATAAAAGCATCAGACATCTCAGAAGCTTTAGGTGGACTACCAGTGGATAAACTTCGTTATGCAACTTATGCCGAATCGGCACTGAAAACAGCACTTGCAAATTCTACATTTCAATAGAGGTGTATCAATGATTAATGTAACAGAATCTGCAGCAGAAAAAGCAATAACTCTCATCAATAGCAGTGAAAGCAATTCAGATACAGAACTTGGTTTGAGAATGCAAGTTATTGGCGGAGGGTGTTCTGGCTTTCAATATAACCTTGAGTTCGGTGAAGCCAAAGGGACTGATAGAGTTTTTGAGTTCCACGGATTAAAAGTGTTTATCGATCCGCGCAGTTCTCTTTATCTTGCTGGATCTGTTTTGGATTACAATGACGGTTTAATGGAGTCAGGATTTAAGATTATCAATCCCAATGCGAAAAACACTTGTGGATGTGGGGAATCATTTAGTGTGTAGAAAAATAATGGTAGACATGTATGGAAACATGTCCACCACGGAATTGCTTGCAATTTGTTTACGAATCAAACCTTACAGTGTCTTATACAATTCTGCATGCCGTTTTAACACAGCGTCTGAATCCTTTGGATTAATTACTTCTATTGAGATAAATCCATCATAATTGTCTTCTTTGAGTAAAGTTAAGGATTCTTTTTCAGTATCTGGCATTGGTCCCTCATCTCCGAAGTTGACATGAGCATGTCTGACTTTATTCCTCAAATGGACATAGGCGACATCTACTGATTGTTCGTGTCGGACATGATGGGCTGCATGCCAATTGACAAAAGTGTTTTTAGCTTCTGACCGATATAGCACTTCAGCTAAGTAACTTGCTAATAGATTACCGTGAGTTTCCAGACAGAGTGCAACCCCCGCTTCTCCTGCTAATCCATCACAAGCGCGTATACCCTCAGCTTCCCAGTCCAGTGCTTGGTCTATTTCATTAGGTGTTTTCGGTACAGGATCCCCGAAAATACGGATATTTTCTGCCCCCATCTTTTCTGTTAAGTCAATATACCGTTTCAATAACTCAACCTGTTCAGTGCGTTTTTCAGCATCTGGACTAATGAATCTTACACCTGTTGCTATACAGGAGAGTGCTATTCCGCTGTCAGCAAATTGTTGCTTTGCGTCGTTAAGTTGTTGCTGTGAAGAGTCTAATTCCACACCGTGTCCATGATCCCATTCTACACGGAGTTCTAAGTGTTCATAGTTGTAATGTTTAGCTTTTTCAATAAGTTCTGTCAATGTCAACGGTGGACAGACAGAGGACATAAAACCAAATTGCATGTGATGTCTCCAATATTTTAAAAGTTAGCATTTATAGTCAATTGTTGAGCTTCCATTTCCTCGTTTCCTGACATTGATTTTGACAGGTAAACGTCTTGTTAATTCTTGAATATGACTTATAATGAAGATACTCCGTCCTTGCATTCTTAGTCCTTCTAATGCTGCGATAGCGACATCAAGTGTTTCTGTATCCAGTGTTCCGAAACCTTCATCAAGAAAGAGAGAGTTGAGTTGTGCGCGCCCTTGACTGAGTTCAGAGAGAGCCAAGGCAAGTGCCATACTTGTAAGGAATGATTCTCCACCGGATAGTGTTTCAACGGGGCGTTCTTCATTGGCATTCCATCGATCCATAACGCTGAGTTTTCCAATTGTTTCAACTTTGAGTTGATACCGTTCTGATGTAAGATATTTCAAGTGTTCATTTGCTATGCGACTGACTTGTTGGAATGTTATGTCCAGTGCAAAGTCGCGTAGTTCATTTCTTGGAATAACCTCTTGTAATCTCTTCCAACGTTCCATTTCATTCTTAGCAGCTTGTAGTTCATTATTAATTTTTTCACGTTTTTGCAGATTTTCCCTTAGTTCCGCTATTATTTGCTGTTGAGCACCAATTTTTTGTTGTTTTTCTTGAAATTCAGATGCCATTTCATTTGCGAATTCAGTTAGTTGTGATAACAACTCAGGATCATAAGGATTATCTTTGAATTGGTTTCTTAATGCCACTATTTCTACATTAAGTCGTTGGAATTGATCGGTATAGGTATTGATTTGATTTTCAATTTCTTGTGTTTTTACATCGTCTCGGAAGGCGTTATTATGTTCCTCAGGATTGTTGAATCCTAACTCGTTCAGTCTTTTATGATAGAGATCGGAGGTATCTTTTAGTTTTTGGTTTGTTGTCTTT
>VYFM01000040.1 GCA_009842375.1 Candidatus Poribacteria bacterium
GACCAATTGAACCAGTTACTCGTTCAAGACTTTTCTTAATTTCCATGTCGTAGTAGTCAGACAACTTTTTTAGCATTGTGACGGGTTCACCGGATTCCTCACCAACAGCGATCATGTGTGTCACGAGTGTAGGAAAATCCTGGCTCTGATCAAGTTCGCGAGAAAGCGTAGAACCTTGTTCTACCTCTCTTTCTGCATCAGAGATAATATTGCTATATACCTTGTTTCCAATAGTATCCTTAACGACACGCAAAGCAGGTAACATACGTACCCCATTTTCCAAAAGTGTAGCCATTGTACGTGTGAATCGGACGATAGCAAAGGTACTAACTATATTTCCAACGAGTGGTAATTTAATTTTAAACCTGTCAAACTGTGTCTTTCCACTATCTGTTTGTAAATAATTGCGCAGCAGAATCCCGACAGGTGCAGCCACTAATATTCCTATCCACCAATAACCGGCGAGTACATCCGAAACACTGATAAGTATTTGTGTTGGCATTGGTAATTTGCCGCCAAGGTCTTCAAACATAGTTGTGAACTTCGGAATAACGAAAATCATCAAAATTGTAACGGATAGGATCATCAATGAGGCAAGAATAGCAGGATAGAACAAGGCAGAAACAACTTGGTTCCTGAGAAGTCGCTGCCTTTCAGCAAATTCTGCAAGTCGTTCCAATACTTCTCCTAATACACCGCCAGTTTCACCAGCCTTTACCATGTTAACGTATAGGTCGGTAAAGATTTTTGGATGTTGGTTTAATGCATCGTTAAATGTAGCACCGTGTTCAACATCATATTTGACTTGGGAAACAATACGGTTTAATTCTGGGTTTGTAATCTGTTCTAATGTCACCTCTAAAGCACGAGGTAGGGCAACGTGAGCATTCAATAAAGCTGCTAACTGATATGTAAAAAACTCAACTTCAGACGCTTTTACTTTCTTCGACCCAATACTGAATAATCGTTTTGCTTTAGATTCAAGGGCTTCACCTTCCTCCACAATTTGTGTCGGCCAGTACCCCATCTGTCGTAATTGTGCTTTCAACTCCGCTGTTGAGTCTGCTTCTAAAGTGTTATTGACTGTTGCGCCACTGTGAGTGATAGCTTCATATTGATATCTTGGCATGGTTATTCTCTATAGAAAATAATCTGTATTCATTCATAGAAAACTTTGGAATTCGCGATACATTATGTTAGACGTATCTACACAACACATCTAACCGTGGTTATCTAATCATCCGCGCTCTGTTCAGAGGTATCCTGTTTATCTTCACTAAAATCAAAAACATCTTCTTGTGTAAGTCGTAGGATTTCGTCAATAGTTGTCATCCCTTTTGTGACCTTTTGCCATCCATCTTCGCGTAAACTTTTCATACCTAATTTCACTGCGAGTCGACGCAGTTCGCTGGTAGATACCTGTTGAAGCGTCATATCTCGCAATTCTTCATTCATAAAAATCACTTCAAAGATACCAATTCTACCTCTGTAGCCTCTACCACGGCATTCTTTACAACCACCTACTTTTGCCCGAGGAATTTCCAGATCAGTTGGCACATCAACACCGTTGGTACTAAAGAGCCCCGCAAGATCTTTTTCAGTCGGTTGATACATCTCACAACAAGCTCTGCAAACGCGACGAGCTAACCGTTGTGCAATTATACCTTCAACTGTAGACGAAACCAGATATGGTTCCACATTCATATCAACAAGACGCGTGATAGCACCAGGGGCATCGTTTGTATGTAATGTACTAAACACAAGGTGACCAGTAAGTGATGTATGAATTGCCATTTCTGCTGTCTCATAGTCACGAATCTCACCAACCAGTACCTTATCTGGGTCTTGACGTAGAATATGTCGTAAACCATCGGCAAATGAAAACTGAATATCTGGATTAACTTGAATCTGGTTTATTCCTTCCAATTCGTATTCCACAGGATCTTCAAGTGTTATGATTTTGACTTCGGGAGTGTTGATCTCTTTTAAACAAGCATAAAGTGTTGTAGTTTTACCACTACCTGTGGGTCCTGTTGCGAGAATGATACCGTGTGGTTTGTGAATCATCCGTTGGAAGAGTTCAAAGTTATCATCAGTAAGACCGAGTTCCGTTAATCCGAATTCAATCGACTGACGATCAAGAATACGTAACACAACACTTTCACTATGCTGTGTAGCAACAGTAGGTACAGTAGATACACGTAAATCAATCTGACGTCCACCTCGTAAACTTGCAATTTCTTTATTGATTTTTCCATCTTGTGGACGGCGACGTTCTGCCACGTCCATCCCTGCCATAATTTTGATACGAGAGGTAATGGCGGACTGAAGGTACGCAGGTGGTTGTTCTTGGTCTTCTAAAACACCGTCAACACGAAATCGGATTTTTAACTCTTCTGGATAAGGTTCAATGTGGATATCACTTGCACCCGCACGGACAGCATCAATAATCATTTGGTCAACTGCATTAACAACAGTCGGATCTTCGCTAAGATCCTTTTCGTCTATACCGAAGTCCTCAATTCTTTCACGTTCAATTGTTGCAGCTGCACCGACTGGACCCTTGATACCTGCACTTAGAAGAGATGCAGCATCTTTACCGTAACATCGAACAATGGCATCCGAAATCTCGTCTTCGTCAGCAAGTAGGAGATTGATCTCACATTCAGTGACAAATTGGATTTCGTCAATCAGCATAACATCTTGAACATCTGCTACTGCTACTGTAAGGACATTCCCTTCGAGTCGCACCGGTACAATTTTATTTCGATTCGCGAAACTGGGAGGAACTTTCTCAAGAGCTTCCTTCTCGGGGTTAATATCTAACAATTGTATTATAGGTGTTCCCGATTCACGTCCTTTTTGGGCAAGTTCAAGAACTTGTTCCGATACGTATGCGGAAATAATCGATTCCTCAGTCTCACCCGCCTTTTCAATTTCATTCAATATTTCCCGATAACTCTGTGATTCCGAGTCAGGACCTCCATCAAGTTCAACAGGTTTATTTACCCAACCTTCAAGGATTTTTTCATGTATTTGATGATATTCCTGATCTGTTAGCAAATTTGCTTCTCGCAATACTTCAACGAGGGATTTTTTGGCTGGCACACCGTACAT
>VYFM01000314.1 GCA_009842375.1 Candidatus Poribacteria bacterium
AAATCCAGACATAGTTGTGCAAATTGAACATGTTGACGTAAACTTTTATGAGAAATCTGAGCATATATAATATCAGTACTAAACCTAATGCAAATCCAGCAAAAAATAGACAATGCGGACGTTTGTTGAACTTTTAATTCGATATATCCATCTCATTGCAGTAATAATTTGGTTCGGAGGTGTGGTCTTTTCAACATTGATTGCCATCCCAATAGTTCGGAAAAACCTACCAGCGCAAGACCTGCTGGCAATTCACAACCGATTTCGCCACCTAATCAGAGTAGTCATAAATATTATCTTACTCACTGGTGGAATTGTAATCTTTATAGTTGCTTGGTATAACGATATGAAAATAGAAACCGAATATATGATATATTCTGGTGCAAAGTTAACAGCATTCGGTATTATGACACTCTTTTGGGGATTATACAGTTCTTTATTTAGACGACATCTTGAAGCAACACAACCTGAAAATAAAGTTATCGTTCCACTTCATATTACTGTCTTTGGACATTTAACACTTTTTACTGGATTAATTGTGTTCGCATTCGCAATGCTATTGAGATAACAAATGGAAAAAACTAAAGTTCAAGCAGTCTCATGGAATATTACAAGATTGTGCAATTTGAAATGCACACACTGCTATCTTCCTGCTGGCTTTGTGGATACCAATGAATTCCCACAAGGCTTTCACAGAGATACCGAGTTAACACAGTCTGAATGCTTCCGTGTCATTGATGAGATTGCAGAAATAAATCCGCATATTCTTCTGATACTCACAGGTGGTGAACCACTGTTAAGACCTGATATCTTGGAGATTTCAAAATACGCTTCCGATACAGGTTTTCTTGTCGTCATGGGAACAAATGGGGTGCTACTAAACGACGAAGTAGTTGAGAAGATGCAACAGCACGGTGTTACGGGTGCAGGGATAAGTCTTGATTCTATACAACCTACAAATCACGATAAATTTCGTGGAATGGAGGGAGCATGGAAAGCAACAATGGGTGGAATTGAAGCACTCAAGCGCGCACAACTTGACTTCCTCGTTCAAACATCAGTTACACAATGGAATTATGATGAAATCCCTGAGATAGTAGAATACGCTTATCAGTTGGGAGCGAAGGTGCTAAATCTCTATTTTCTTGTACGCACAGGTAGAGGTAAAACGGTGATGGATATTACACCAGCACAATATGAGAAAATGCTTGAAACGATGTTCCAATTGCAAGCAGACTATAGCGGAAAAATGCTTATTGCTGCAAAATGTGCGCCTCACTACAAACGTGTCATCTATGAACAGCAGTCAGACTCTGCTTTCCTTCAAGGATATCCCAGTGGAACTTGCCCATGTGGCATCTATTATTGTCGCATTAGTCCTGAAGGGGAGTTAACACCATGTCCATACCTACCTGTCAGTGTCGGTAATCTCAAAGAAGAGAGTTTTGTCAAACTGTGGAATGAATCCGAAACATTTCATGACTTACGCAATCGGGATATGCTTCAGGGAAAATGTGGTGCATGTGAATTCAGAGAGGTATGCGGTGGATGTAGAGCACGCGCTTATGCAACGACTGGTAACTATCTCGCAGCAGATGAATCTTGTGAATATCAGCCGGGACAACAAGGACAGAAGACTGTTCAATTTGAAAAACGAACCGCATTTGGTACAGAACCTGATTACGATTTGCACTGGAATGATGCTGCACAAACTCGGTTGAAACGTGTTCCCTCATTTGCACGTGGTATGGTTGTCAAAAGCGTTGAAAAATACGCGCGTGAACACGGTTATCGTGAAATTACTCCTGAACTAATGAAAGCAGTTAAAGAACGGTTTGACAAAACAGGCATTCCGTCTTTTAAACCACGACGTTAGTCTGTATTATTTCAGAACCTCAACAATAGAGGATATTATGCTCACAACAAAGCAAGTTGAATTCTTTCAAGAAAATGGATACTTAATTCTTGAAAATCTTATTGATTCAGATATAATTGGTGGATGGCGTGAACAGATCTGGAAACATTACAATTCCAGTTTAGATACACCAGAGACATGGCCAGACGAGTATGTTGTGCAAAACTTCGGTTTCTCCCCTCAATTCGGACAATTACCTGCAATGCAAGAGATTATTGAACAATTGGGTGGCGGACAGTTTGTAGGTGGTGGAGGTTCGCCTCTTGTTAGATGGCCAAAACCCGATGACGAATGGAAAATGCCGGGTAGTGGACATATTGATGCTTACGGTCCTGGTGGATGGAGTCCGTTTATGATGGGGGCAACAACTTATGTATACGATGTTGAACCCGGTGGCGGTGCATTCGTGTTTTGGCCCCAGAGTCATAAGACTACACATAAATATTTCCTGAAATATCCAGAACAGGTTGATGGAAGTTTCACAGACATTGAAGGATGGGGTTGGCATGTATTTTCTGATTTATCACCGGAAGGACCCAAAGAATTCATTGCGTCTGCTGGAGATGTGGTGCTATGGCATGCATATTTGTGTCATACAGGTTCAGGTAATATAAGGGATATACCTCGCATCGGATTATTTGCACGGTATCATCACAAACATCGTGAAGAGATTAGATACGAAATTCCAGAAGATTTATGGAAATATTGGTCAATTTGAGGAGGAAACATGAGCGATCAAATAAACGTTCAAGAACGATTAACCAATGTGGAAGACCGATTAGCACGCCTTGAAAACCTACTTACAAGTATTGATGAGAAGTTAGCACAGACACAACCAGTAAGCAATACAGAATCTGAAGGCACTGAAAAAATACAACAGTGGGTAACAGATTACGTGTCAATGCGGCTACAACAACTTGTACCGGAAACATGTGACCATCCCGCAGAAGCAGAGTTACTTGACGGTCCTTATCTTGACAATACAAATGTGCCTTGTACCGAAGAGGTAGTGCATCGTGTAAAACGTATTCCAATACCCTTTGTTCGAGAGATGGTTGTCCAACGGGTTGCAGAAAATGCCCGTTCCGCACAAGTTGAACGCGTGGATATTGACTTCTTTGAACAAGCTGCAACCTTCTGACAATGTAAAGCCACAGAGGAGTTCCCTCTGCCAAATTTCGATTGGAAGGACTTCTTG
>VYFM01000215.1 GCA_009842375.1 Candidatus Poribacteria bacterium
TGGTTCTCCATTACGCGTGTTCTCCTTATTGGATTCTTACATTTTTTATAATTTAACGGTATTAATGAACATTTTCTGAAACTATGCTATACTTAAAAAATCGTTACAGAATTTTAACACAAAATGATATGCTATGTCAAAACTTATACACTTTTGATAGGGTGTGTAAAGTTTTTGACACTATTGCGTAGGGGCGGGGTTTCCCCGCCCGACTACCACGTCCTTACTACATCTCTATAGTCACTACTGAGGGATAGGATATGTTCCCATAAGGGCGATTGGACTTGCCCTACGATATGTCTGAGCAAGAGGGAACCTTTTGCCAAAAACTTTACACACCCGTATGATGTTTGAATTTTCTGATGCTGTAAACGCTATTAGGAAAGTCAAAATTATTGTCAACAAAACTTACAGAAATCTCACAAAAAATGTAACAATTGAGGATTATCCTTAAAGCAATAATAAGCATAATGAATTTGTATTGAGAGTTTTCTATTCAAGTTCCAGTAGAGGAGAAGAATGGCATTGAAAATAGATATATCTCGTCGTCAGTTTCTAAGTTATGGTGCAGTTGCCGTGACATCCGCAGCGGTCGGTTTCGGTTTTTCGGGTGTGAAACGGAAACTGATAAAGCATATTCCGGGTTTTAAACCTGAACCACCCTATAAATTTAAACCGACTCGGAACAAACTACTTGACCTACCAGAAGGTTTTGTTAGTCATGCATTTTCACGTACAGGTGAGAAGATGGACGATGGACTTTGGGTTCCGGGGAAGCATGATGGAATGGCAGCATTGCCTGGAGCTGATGGTAAAACAATCCTTATCCGTAATCACGAACTGAAAGCAAGTGATAAAATTGTTGGACCATTTGGATGGAATAATGAAAAGTTAAATCTGGTTGACACTGATAAATTTTACGATGCTGGTTTTAAGAAAGCTCCATCTCTGGGTTCAACGACGACACTTATTTATGATACACGTTCGCGAACACTTGAAAAACATTTCCTGAGTTTGGCTGGAACAATCCGTAATTGTGCTGGCGGTATAACGCCTTGGAATACGTGGGTAACTTGTGAAGAAACGGTGCAAAAAAAGGAATTTACTTTTGAAGAAGATCACGGTTACAACTTTGAAGTGCCTGTGACTACTAAACCGGGTTTAGTGGAAGCTACTGCTCTTAAAGCCATGGGTCGTTTTAATCATGAAGCCATCGCCGTAGATGAACAGACCGGAATTGTCTACCAAACAGAAGATAGAAACGATGGTATGTTCTATCGCTTCATACCAGATGAACCGGGACAACTTGCCAAAGGTGGACGTTTACAAGCATTAATTATCAAGGATATGGCAGCAGCAGATACTCGGAACTGGAAGACCCGATGGCAAAAGATTGCATCGTGGACTTACGACCCTATTTCTGTCTCACAGAAAATGGCTGTTTCTTGGGTAGATGTTGAGAATGTTGAATCACCTGATGACGATCTTCGTAAGCAGGGAGTTGAGGGTAAAGATGCTGCAATGTTTGCTCGTGGTGAGGGTATTTGGTATAGCGAGAATGCGTTTTATTTTGCGTGTACAAATGGTGGTATTGAACAGAAAGGACAAATTTGGCGATATATTCCAAGTCCTTATGAAGGCACAAACCGCGAAGATAAAGCCCCTGGCACATTGGAACTCTTCATTGAACCGAATGATAGTAATTTACTTGAAAATGCGGATAATTTGACAGTTGCCCCGTGGGGTGACCTAATTATTTGTGAAGATGGTCCACAAGACCAATACATCGTTGGTGTGACACCTGAGGGACATACATATCAATTTGCACGGAATGCGTCAAACACCTCAGAGTTTGCCGGTGCAACTTTTTCCCCAGATGGTACAACACTTTTTGTGAACATTCAGAATCCTGGTGTCACAATTGCAATTACTGGTCCGTGGCACGATATACGTCAACGAAAGTTGGCGTAAAAAGTTCTATCTCCTAACAATATCTTTCCTTTTTTCTTGACTAAATTCAATTAAATGAATAATATGATGTTAATTGTGGTAATGTAACTTCACGAGAACATTTCTGCATTGAATCAATCTAACATGACAAACAATATATAATAGAACAAGGAGCTGAAAATGAAAACTATTACTATCACAGTCGCTATTCTATTCGTTGTATGTCTTATGGTACAACCGCAACTATCTGTAGCTGTTGACGATGGTATTGTAGCATATTGGGCATTCAACGATAATGGGGGTAATACCGCGAGTGACTCAACCGGTAATGGATACGATGGGGATTTAATTGGAGATCCACAATGGGTCGATGGCTATTATGGCGGAGGACTTGAATTTGATCAAGTTGAGGACGAAGTGAATGTACCGTTTCACGAAAACCTTAATCAAGAAACCTTCACTATATGTGCTTGGGCAAATGTAGAACCGGGAAGTACAAATCACCGTGCGGTAGTTTCTTCTCGTGATGACTTTCCGCAACGCGGATACATCTTTTATGCTGAACCGGGAAATACATGGCAGTATTGGACAGGTGGAGGTCCAAATCATTGGCAACCTATACAAGGTCCGGCTGTAAACCTTGGTGAGTGGGATCATCTTGCTGGCACATACACTGATGGGAAAATGATGTTTTATGTAAACGGTGAACTTGTAGGTGAAAGAGATACTGAAATACACGTTAATCCTGCTCAAGAATTCCTCATTGGTGCGGGTGCAAATGAAACAGCCAATCACAATTACTTTTTTAAAGGTATAATTGATGAGGTGCGTTTGTATGACCGTGTTCTGGATGAAGATGAGATTGCTGATGTCATGGAAAGTGAGTCGTTAGCGGTAGAAGCAACAGGTAAGCTTGCACTTACTTGGGGGCAACTAAAGGCGAAGTAGATGAGATTTATTCATTTCATCAACTCGCTACTTCTTTTATACAATCTGTTAGGTTAAAATGTAGCGGCACACAGATGACAAACATTACTGTGTGTCGTTCGTAAATACGAATTGAGAACATAATAAAAAACAAGGAAAAATAAATGAGATCAATAAAAATGACGTTTGCTCTTATCGGACTTATGACACTACTAACATTACCCATCTTAGCAC
>VYFM01000640.1 GCA_009842375.1 Candidatus Poribacteria bacterium
GCGTTATCCGATCATTGTCCCATAAGAAATGTGTCGCTATAGTTCCATCTGATAATTTATACATTGAATTGATTGGCAGTCTGATGTCCATTTCCATTCCAAAAATTGCCTTAGCCAAATCTATGTAATTTGGGGGGGATAGAAAAAGTTTGGTTAACTCAATGCTGATTGGATTGACATCAAAACCAATAAACTTGCAATTGTGATTGACACACTCTTTCGCGAGAAGACCTGAACCGAGGAAAGGGTCTAAAACAATATCGTTGGGGACTGTCAGTTTTTCTATTAGGTATCGCCAGACTTCAATAGGTTTTTTCCCCCAATACTTATGAAAACCCGCAAATCCTTTGTAACCATCGGGAGACAATTGTCTGTCTAATATGTTTTTTTCATCAAAGTTCAATGGTATTTGTAAGTTATCTGACATTTATTTGGTCCCAGTTCATAATCATCTACCTACCTTTCTCCCTGCTCACGAATTGCTACCAACTCTTCCAAAATACGTTTATGGATACGATATAACCCATAAGCCATCACAAAACCGATGCCACCTAACAGACCGACACCAAGAAATATCTTTGTTTTTAATGACAAGTGCCGTTCTCCTTTTAAACTTTGTAGAATGCTTTTACTGAAAGTTTTCAATAATAGCTGCACCGTATTCAGACGTACCAACTTTCGTTGCTCCTTCCATCAAACGTTCTAAATCATAGGTTACTCGTTTTTGAAGAATAGTTTTTTCAAGTCCTGCGATAATCAGGTCTGCAGCTTCTTGCCAACCGATATGTTCTAACATCATAACAGCAGAAAGAATAAGTGAACTCGGATTGACGACATCCTGATCAGCATATTTAGGAGCAGTACCGTGTGTTGCTTCAAAGAGTGCGACTTCATCGTTGAGGTTGCCACCGGGTGCCATGCCGATTCCACCGACCTGGGCTGCTGCTGCATCAGAGAGATAATCCCCGTTCAAATTCGGTGTTACAATCACATCGTATTCATCAGTTCGCGTAAGGATTTGCTGTAACATGCTGTCCGCTATCCGGTCATTGATGATTATTTTACCATCTGGGACATTTCCATCATAGTCATCATAGAGTTCTGCTTCTGTGATAGTGGCATCAGCAAATTCCTCTTTAGCAAGTTCGTATCCCCATGCACAGAAAGCACCTTCGGTAAACTTCATGATATTCCCTTTGTGGACAAAGGTGACACTTCGTCTGCCGTGGTCGATTGCGTATTGAATTGCCATTCGCGCCAGACGTTTTGTTCCGAAAATGCTTATCGGTTTAATGCCAACACCAGAGTCCTCACGGATTTCAACACCCATTTCAGTGCGAAGCAGATCAATAACTTTTTTCACTTCTGGTGTGCCTTGTTCCCATTCAATACCAGCGTAAACGTCTTCGGTATTCTCACGGAAGATGACGACATCCATTTTTTCAGGATGCGTGACAGGAGCGGGTACCCCTTGGAAGTAACGGACAGGTCGGACGCAGGCATAGAGTTCAAGAACCTGACGTAGCGTTACGTTTAAACTACGAAACCCACCCCCGACAGGTGTTGTCAGTGGTCCTTTCAGTGCAACACGAAAATGTTCAATTGCATTGAAGGTGTCTTGTGGTAGCCACTCATTATATTTTGCCATGGCGTTTTCGCCAGCGTAGACATCGAACCAGACAATCTGATTTTTGCCACCGTAAGCGGTTTGGACGGCTGCATCAACAACACGTCGTGTGGTTTTCATAATGTCTCGCCCGATACCGTCTCCCTCGATAACAGGGATTATAGGATTGTTTGGTACAACCCTCTGTCCATTGGATGTTTCTATTTTTTCACCTGTTGTGGGAGGTGTTAATTGGTCAAATTCAATCACTTGGATTCCTCTCTGTTTCACATAGAATCTCTATAGTCTTCTCACGTATTATGTTTTTATAGGGGAGTAGCAACAGAGAACTTTCTATTAGTCAAAAATTTCTGGACCAGCCATCCGATCATGTAATGCAACGACTTCATTAGCGATTGTCATATCATCGGACGGTTTCGGAATAATCTCGGGGTCTGGAGGTATGACTGGTCGTATTATTTTCATTTGAAGTTGTTCACGCGCATCCATGATCCATCCAAATCCTCGGAAGATATATGTTAGGAACGTCCTGTCGCTTTCATAGATATCCAATCCTTCTTGAACTGCCCATCCGCCAAAGTCTGTATTAGGAGTAAGACGGAGCGGTGGTTCATTTTCACGACCGGGACGCACGACTCCCTCAATGAATGCAATTTGATATATACGTTGCATAATTGCTAATCGTTTCTTCTGTCTGTCACTGAGTTGAATTTCTCCTTTTTCAACAGCATCAATGAAAGGATTGAAATAGATTGCGGGTCTGGGGTCTTGTTGGATTTCATCGGATCTGCCAGCAGCGGCGATTTCTGGGTGTCCGAAGGTAGGTAGTGCGATCTGCATCCGTTCACGAATTGCTGTTTCCCTTGCATCCGTGTCAAGTGGTTCTATCTGATTGATAAAAGCTGTCATATCATGGATTGCCCCGAAATGCCTGTCGCCATCTAAAGCCATCTGTGAAGCGACGAAGAAATCGGAAACTGCACCGGCGTATAAAGTAGCAAGGTAGCGAGCAACCACGTTTGAACCTGCAGAACCGTGATGTGTCTGTATGATACCCATCCGTTCTAATATATTTGCTTCAACAGAACTTGCTTCTTTACCTAAAAGGAGACTATAACATGTTTGGAATGCGGTTTTCTCATTTTTCTGGCTCTCAGATATAAGGTCATTGGCACGCATTGCGAGTACTTGCGGATGTAAAGCACTGCTTTGTCGCAACTGATGGCGCATGAAGACAGATACTGTCCCCAACGCAACGTTTTCCATGTGTGTTCCGATGAGTTCTAAAAGTAGAGAACCTGGTTTTCTTGTACCTTTTATACCTTTCTGATTTGGGACACTTAATTTGCGTAGTGTTGAAAAATGTTGAATGACTGCTTCGGGTCCAGCATCTGGGAAAGACTTTACGAATTCTGCGACCTGATTGATGAGGCGTTGATTACCTGTTAGACCATCTCTGCGGAGTTCAGTAAATCGATAAAAC
>VYFM01000375.1 GCA_009842375.1 Candidatus Poribacteria bacterium
GTCCAATCAATATATAGAACCAAAAAACACTTGTTTTTCGTAATTGAATATTGAAATAGACACTCCGTCCAGATATTAGATTCTATCGTATATAAGCAATCTACAGTCAACAGGAGATATTATATGGCAACTATCGGCACTGGCGACTACCAATATGAGGTAGTTGAAGGTTGGGGGATGATTCCACAACTCGGACTCGTTTCTGGTGTGGCGTGTGACTCAAATGATCGTGTATATGTCTACAATCGCAGTCCACAACCTGCTATGCTCGTTTTTGAAGCTGATGGCACTTTCGTTGCAGAATGGGGTAAGGATATATTCCAAAAACCTCATGGTGTTTGGATTAGTCCCGAAGATGAAATCTGGACGACTGATACAATTGATCACACTGTCCGTAAGTTTTCTCTTGATGGTAAGTTATTACAAACTTTTGGCACTGTAAATAAGCCAGGAGCACCAGGAACCCCCTTTAATGAACCGACCCGTGTTGTTCTCTCTGCATCAGGAGAGATGTATGTTTCTGATGGTTACGGTCAGTCGCGCGTTCACCGCATGACCACTGATGGTGAAGTTATCGTTTCTTGGGGTGCATCTGGTACAGGTCCGGGTGAATTCAACTTGCCACACGATGTTACTGTAGACCATAACAATAGGGTCTATATCCTTGACCGCGGTAATCTGCGGTGTCAAATTTTTAACAACAATGGAGAATTTCTCACTGAGTGGACAGACCTCGGCTCACCTAACGATCTATTCATAGACTCAGACAATATAATCCACATAGCCGAAGCACGGCAAAGTATCTGTATTATGACGCTTGATGGAGAGATCATCGGACGTTGGGGTGAGAAAGGAACTGCACCAGGACAATTCAGTGATTCCCCACACGGTATATGGATTGATTCAAAAGGAGACATCTATGTCAGTGAAGTGATTGCTGAAAGACGTCTCCAAAAATTTGAAAGGGTTTAATAGTTTTGAAAAAGTACTTATTTCCAGTTTTCAGTCTTGTTATTATCGCTATTGTAGTATGCACCTTTGCTTATGCTGACGCAAATCATGAGCATTCAGGTGATAAGATAAAAAAACTACTTGCAAAACCCCTAACAATACAGTTTGTGCTCATCGCCTTAGTGGTTTCATTTGTGCTTGGTGGTTTGCATGCGTTAACTCCAGGGCACGGTAAAGCAGTCGTGGCTGCGTATCTTGTCGGTACGAGGGGGAGAATAATTGATGCGATTTTCCTCGGTCTTGTTGTCACGTTCACTCATACCTTTAGTGTCATATCAATCGGTGTCATCCTACTGATTGCAAAGGATCGTTTTGCACAAGAGGATGTCGTCTTATGGTTGAGTCTAATCTCTGGTTTATTGATCGTTGGTATCGGAGGGTGGCTGCTCGCAAAAAATATGAAGCAGTATTATACCGGTAAAGCAGACAGTCATGAACACGGACATGACCATACACATGGGCATTCCCATTCTCACGATCACTCCCACACGCATGCAAATGGACATACACATAGTCATGTGCCTTCTGAACGGACAGGTTTCTGGGGTTTGCTATCCCTTGGTATCTCTGGTGGGATTGTTCCGTGCGTTGACGCACTCATCGGACTGTTATTTGCTATTAGTCTGAATAAACTCACGTGGGGTGTGATTATTTTATGTGCATTCTCATTGGGTCTTGCAGCTGTGTTGGTCGCAATCGGTATCCTTATGGTAATGGCAAAGCCTGTTATTGAGCGTTTCACTGGTAGAGGTATTTGGCTGCAACGTCTCCCGATTATTAGTGCGACTGTGGTAATCGTGCTTGGTGCAGTGTTAGTATTCAAAGCACTCAATGATGTCGGTATACACATATAGAAGTAATATCTTGCCTTTCAGTTTATCTACTTTGAATCAAGGGAATCTATGCCTAACACTATTGGAATATTAAGTCCTGGTGATATGGGACATACCGTTGGAACTGTGCTTCGTGAAAACGGTTTACGCGTTATCACCTGTTTAGAAGGGAGAAGTCAACGCACATGTGACCTTGCACAGAAAGCAGGTATTGTGAATGTACCAACGTATACACAACTCGTCACCGAAGCAGATCTGATCATGTCAATTATGGTACCAGCACAAGCGACCTCTGCTGCTGAGGCTATTGCAAATGCGTTGGAACATGTTGATACGGATTTGACTTATGCTGATTGCAATGCTATTGCACCTCAAACGGTACACAAAATAGGGAAAATAATTACATCAGCAGGAGGTAATTTCGTTGATGCGTCTATTATCGGTCCACCACCGCGAAAACCCGGTTCAACTCGTTTCTATGCGTCGGGACCAGAACTAAATGTCTTCTCAGAACTGAACCAATATGGGTTAGATGTGCGTAATCTCGGTGAAGAGATAGGACTTGCTTCTGCAATTAAGATGTGCTACGCGTCTTTGACGAAAGGATTGACCGCACTTTGCACAGAATTACTCACCGCAGCAGAGGTGTTAGGTGTTTCTGATGCACTCACGAAGGAATTTCAATTGAGTCAAGCAGCACTCTATGAACGGATGGAAAGAGGATTACCGGGTATGCCGCCTAAAGCGAGACGTTGGATTGGAGAAATGGAAGAAATTGCGGATACTTTTGCACATGTCGGATTGACACCAAATATACTGACAGGTGCAGCAGATATGTACCGTCTTGTCAGTGACACACATCTTGCAGACCTATCACCTGAAGCACGAGACAAGTTTCCAACGTTGAATGAATTGGTTGCAGTGTTGGCAAGATGCCTTGAAACAGATTAGAAGATTGCACTATATGTATTTGTTGACATATTCCCCTGATTCTGAAACATAGGACACGGATGAGTATATCTCCACCGTTCACACATCACTCTCCTTTGTGTTTTTTCAAGAATTCTTCTAACCAAGCATCTGGATCACGTCCAAGTTTACGTAGAAATTGACATCCTATTTTTTTAACAAAGTTCGGCATTAGGTTAAATAGTCTTAGCTGCCAACTCATATATTTACCCGTATGTGAATATCTTATGTTAACCCAAGTTGCTACCTACAAGATTTTAAACTAATGTATCTATTTTTTATTAAGATATGCTC
>VYFM01000302.1 GCA_009842375.1 Candidatus Poribacteria bacterium
CGGCATGCCCTGCCGTAGAAGTCGCAAAAGCGACACAAGTGTCTGTGCAACTTAAACTGAGTGTACAATATTTCACACGAAAAGTCAAAGGATTTTGCGGTGTCTACATCCCCGTGCTAAAGCACGAGGTTTTGACACCGAAGATATGATAACTAATCGAATTTGGGAACCTTGACTGCTACCTCTTTACCCGCTGCATGTGAGCGGAAGATACCATCCATTATTACATTCGTCAGGAGTACACCCTCTGGTGATATCGGAGATGGCGCGTCTGCTATAATGGCTTCACGGAATGCGATCATCTGTTTCGCCCAGTTATCAGACGACGGGAATCCGGAGAAATTGATAGTCGTCATCCCTTCCGGTGGATCCGGTTCTGCAGTTAACCCTTCTGATTCGACTAACTTCTTGAGATCACCCGCGTATGCATCAGCGTAAATAACTGGTCCGTCCAAAGAAATCCCCGCTTTTGTACCAAGATGAAAGTTGCCACCGAGCGAGTTTGCGTGTACTGCCCAAGAGATTTTAAACACCATTACACCACCATTTTCAAATCGGATCCATGCCACACTGAACTCTTCAACATCCATTTTTCCCTGAAACCTCGGATCCTGCATCGATATGTAGTCCTCGGTAATGGCAGAGACACGCACCGGTTTCGGATATCCCATCGCAAATAGTGACCTATGCATATTGTAGACGCCGATATCAACGGTGGCACCAGCACCCGCAGTTTTTTTGTAAATGAAGGTATGTCCGGGATTCCCGCGTCGCCTGCACCCAGCGGATTCAGAGTAATAGATATCACCAAGTAATCCTTCGTCATATACCTTCCTCGCAAATTGGAGTCTCGGATCAAACGTTGGATTGAGACCAATTTGTAAGATTTTACCTGTTTCCTTAGCTGCCCGCACCATTGCGGTTGCATCGGGAAGTGTCGCAGCCATCGGTTTCTCACAGAGTACGTGTTTACCCGCTTTCAATGCTGCAACCGTTGGTCGTCGATGTCCCTGATTGTAAGTGGTGACACTCACAGCATCAAGTTCATCCATTTCGAGCATCTTGTTGTAACTTGAGAATGCGTTCTTTTTTGGAACTCCCCACTCTTCAGCGGCTTGGTTTGCCTTACTTTTTATGATGTCGCACACTGCGATTATCTCAAAACCACCTACTTTCTCATAGGTACCCCGGTGTGCACGTGAGATACCACCTGTACCAATAATACCTACTTTAACAGCCATACTGTTATCTCCTTATGAGAATTGCTATTAATTTGATGTGTTAGTTTAGAGGATATAATATAGAAATGCAAGCAATATTTGATCGTATAGTGATGTAACACCACGTCATTGATACTATATTTCTGGAACTTTTACTGCTACTTCTTTCTTGCTTTCGTGTGAGCGAAAAATACCGTCCATAATCACATTTGTAAGTAAAACTCCTTCGGGTGGAAGTGGTGAAGGACTATCTGTCTTGACTGCTTCATGGAACGCTGTTATCTGTGCTTCCCAGACATCTACCTGCGGAAAACCTGAGACACTGATTGTTGTCATGCCCTCTGGTGGATCCGCTTTAGCAGTTAACCCTTCCGATTCAACAAATTTCTGCAGATCTTTACCATAAGAATCCGCAAAGATAATCGGTCCATCTATAGATATTCCAGCATCCTTACCGAGACAGAAGAGTCCACCGAGAGAGTTTGCGTGTACTGCCCACGAAATCTTGAACACCATCACGCCTCCGTTTTCAAAACGAATCCACGCCGCACCAAATTCTTCTACATCCATTTTATCTTTGAACCTTGGATCCTGCATTGAGATATAGTCTTCGGTAATGGCAGAGACACGTACCGGTTTCGGATATCCCATCGCATAGAGCAAGTTGTGTAGGTTATAGATACCGATGTCAACGATGGCACCAGCACCTGCAGTCCTTTTGTAGATAAATGTTCGCCCAGGATTGCCGCGCCTGCGACATCTCGCTGACTCAGAATAGTAAATGTCTCCAAGAAAACCTTCATCAATAACTTTCTTGGCAAATTGAAGCTGTGGTGTAAAGGCACTTTTTACGCCAATCTGCAGTATTTTGCCAGACTCTTTTGCTGCACGCACCATAGCGGTTGCATCCGCGAGTGTTGCTGCCATCGGTTTTTCACAGAAGACGTGTTTCCCTGCGTTCAACGCAGCGACGGTAGGTCGACGATGTGCTTGGTTATATGTGCAGACACTCACCGTGTCAATCTCATCCATTTCGAGCATCTTGTTGTAACTTGTGAATACATTCTTTTTCGGTACACCCCAGTTTTCTGCGGCTTCAAGTGCTTTTTCCCGAATGATGTCGCATACCGCGACGATCTCAAATCCGCCTACTTTGTTGTATGTTCTGTGATGTGCCCGTGATATACCACCAGTTCCAACAATACCTACACGTATTGGCATAATGATTCCTTTCTCCATACCATAAGATGTGATGTGTTAGTTTAGAGGATATTCGGTTGGATTGCAAGGGAAAATTGTGTTATAATCAATATGTAGATTTACTCCGATGGTAGACAGGAGGGCACAATGAATATTGCTAAAGACATACAACGACTAATTAAACCGCATAAACATAAAAATGGTCAAATTCGTGAAGAGGTTGATAAGAAGAAATTTGCAGAAGGATATACTTATTTTGCTGAGATGATTGGCATCGCCGATTTTGGAACAGCAGATGCCTCTGTTAATCACGACGATGTTATCTATGAATTACAATCTAAATCATGATCTTTGTTGATACAGGTGCTTAGATTGCTTTCTCAAATAGAAGAGATCAACACCATCATGATGCTGTAGTTATGTTGTCGTGCTTTTTCTTGTATGATGTGGGACACCGTGTCAACCTCAAAACCTTCTACCTTTGTATATGTTCTGTGAATAGCACGCGATATGCCGCATATCTCAACAATACCACGCTATTATAGTAAACTTTAGAATTAACAGTCCGTTTTGAGTTGGTAGGAGGAAACTCCGATTCCCGACTACCCATGAGTTTTGTCGCGATTCGGAGATCGCTCGGACAGAAAATGTGTCCCAATAATTTCAAAGTTCACTATAGTATTAC
>VYFM01000688.1 GCA_009842375.1 Candidatus Poribacteria bacterium
TTGTGTTACTACTATAGTTTTGGACAAATGTCCGATTTCGTTTTAATGCGTTAATATCCCGCATTGTCCAGAAAAACAGTGAATTATCTGGAATCACTTGATGCTGTTTACTCGGATATTTGGTAATATAATTTGTGATATATTCAAAATCACTCAGACAGAAACCATTCCCGCCTACTGTTCTAAATGCAAAGGATCGTATATCACTGTATTCCATTCCCAAGGTGTCACGCTGATACAAGGCAATGATAATCGGAAAAGGCGTGTGTGTAGCAGATTCAGGGAATTCTCCACTACTAATTAGTATGCCATCTATCAGTTTATAATGTGCAGTGAACTCCTTCAAATGTTTGAAATTTGTTTGTTTTATCAAGTATGATAATGGATGTAAAACACAAATAAAATCTGCTTCAAGTTTATTATAGGAACGGAGAAATGATATTCCCAAGTCTCGACTTTTTATATCTACATCTACATCAAAATCGACATTTTTTATCTTATGACGAATCAGTGATGTTTTATCGTTATAAGGTGGATTACCCACAACAATCAATTTTGTGGACTGCTGCGGAATCCCAAATTTCCCCCTTGAAACGTTATGTAGAGAATTTGTTTGAAAGAATTGGACTTTATCTGTGTTCTTTTTCGCTATAACTATCGCATCTTCGTCTATATCACACCCAATTGTATTTAATTGCCCACGATTCTTTAGAAAATCACCGTATCCACAAGCAGTGTCAATAATGGTCGTCTGTGAATCTATGTAAGGTTCTATTAATTTCCATGCCAACTTCACAAATTTAGGTGGTGTATAATAACTACCTAAGTTGACCCTATCCTTATATCCTAAATGTGTTTGACTCATTTTCTGCAATTGAATCCTTAAATTGCGTTAGTCCTAACAATCACCTAAGTAAAAAACAGATAGTAAGCCAAGAACAGCACGATTCCTATTACCATTGACACAATATATGCTTGGACGATTCCAGTTTGCAGTCGTCTTAATAAACCACCAATTACTCGTATAAGTGCGGCTACTCCATTGACAATTCCGTCAATAATTCCGCTATCAAAAAGTTTCCACAACAGGAAGTGGGAAGTATTCTTGATTGGTTGCACGATGAAAGTATTGTAGACTTCATCAACGTAGAACTTGTTCGCAACAAGGTTCTGCAATGCGTTGGTAGGTTCTGCAGAAGGCACACGGTCTTTGTATCGTTTCCATGCATACGCTATCCCTGCTATACCGACAACCGATGAAATAGCCATAAACAGATAAACATTTCCTGACGCTTCATGTGCTTTCGGGAAAACATTTTCCGTGAAGTGATGGAACCAACTATGGTGTCCTCCCCACCCTAATAGCAATCCTATAATTGCTGACGGGACAGCGAGAATAGCTAACGGAAGCCACATCACTGCTGGCGATTCATGGAGATGTGATTCAACTTCAGGATCTACGCGAGATTCTCCATAAAATGTCACAAAGATTAAGCGGAACATGTAAAATGCAGTCAGAAATGCTGTTACTAATCCTATAATGTATATAAAGGGAAAACTACCCCATGCACTGTGCAGGATCTCGTCTTTACTCCAGAAACCGCTTAGGAACGGAGCACCTGCAATTGCCAACGCGCCAACCAAAAATGTTGCGTGTGTTATCGGTAGTTTGTTCCGTAAACCTCCCATTTTCCGTATGTCTAATTCATTTGCCATTGCATGCATGACACTACCTGCAGTCAGGAACATCAGTCCTTTAAAGAATGCATGTGTTACCAAATGGAAAATACCGGAAGCATACGCACCGACACCAACCCCAACAAACATATACCCGAGTTGGCTCACAGTTGAATAGGCAAGGATACGTTTTATGTCGTTTTGTTTGAGGGCAATTACTGCAGCGAACAACGCAGTTAACACACCAATCCAAGCGACAACCCATCCTGTCCCTGCAAGATTATATAACACAGCAGAACGTGCTATCATATAGACACCCGCGGTGACCATTGTCGCGGCATGTATTAATGCACTGACAGGTGTTGGACCTTCCATTGCGTCCGGTAGCCAAACATAAAGCGGGAGTTGTGCAGATTTACCTATTGCACCGACGAATAGAAGTAATGTTGCAACTATGAGGGTGAATTTAGTAGTTTCTCCAAAAACTATATCAATAGTCCCGGCTTCTGCTTTATCAAATATGGATACAAAATCAAGACTACCAAAGGCTGCGAATAGGGTGAACATTCCAAGCAAGAAACCGAAGTCACCGATTCTGTTGACAATAAATGCCTTTTTACCTGCATCCGTAGCAGTCTGCTTCTCATACCAGAATCCTATCAACAGATATGAACAAAGTCCGACACCTTCCCATCCAACAAACATCATCAGGTAGTTGTTGCCAAGGACAAGGATAAGCATTGCAAAAACGAACAGATTAAGATAGGCAAAATAACGGGTATAGCCTTCATCCCCGTGCATATATCCAATGGAATAAACGTGGATGAGAAATCCAACACCTGTGATAACCAACAGCATCACAGTCGTCAGGGCATCAACGTGGAAACCGATGTTAACTTCAAACGCACCGCCAGCAATCCAACTGTAGACGTTTCCTGCTGGTCCCTCAAGTAGGTTTCCATTCTTGACGTTGACAAAGGCAATAATGGAACAGATTAAAGATACAAGCACCGCAAGCGCACCAATGCCTCCACTTAGTTTCTCATTACCTTTTAACCATTTGCCAAATAACCCGTTAATCAGAAACCCGACAAGTGGGGAAATTAACAGAATAAGAATCAGATCACGTGACATTTTTTATCCTTTTAACGAATTTACTTCATCCACATTGATTGTTTCCCGATGCTTAAAAACACTCACAATAATTGCTAACCCAATTGCAACTTCGGCAGCAGCGACAGCCATGACAAAAAAGACAAACAACTGTCCTTCGGCTTCACCGAGGCTGCGACTGATTGCAACAAAGGCGAGATTCGCTGCGTTTAGCATCAACTCAATACACATAAATATGATAATTGCATTTCTACGGTTGAGAACGCCAATTACACCGATTGTAAACAGAAGTGCACTTAGGACAAGATAATAT
>VYFM01000066.1 GCA_009842375.1 Candidatus Poribacteria bacterium
GAGATCAAGTCATTAGTTACTGAATTAGATTAATAAAATACACATTATAATACATCCCAAGGAGTAAATCATGTTACATAAATTTTCCCTATTCCTTACACTTATATGTTTTGTGGTAATTATGGTTGGGTGTAGCGCGCTACTTTCACCGCAAGAATGGAGCGAAAACTACGCGCTACTCGACGGTGTTCAAGCAAGCAGCATGCAAATGATTGATGGTGATCTCAACACTGTAGGTAAAACAAATTCAACAAATAAAACAAACTCTCGTGTAGGTTCAAGTCCTGCCCCAGAGGTCATCGTCAGTTTGCCAAATAAAAAGGTCGTTCGTAAAGTTATTATACATTCAGATAACATTAAGAAATTTAGACTCTATGCAGACAAAGGTGGCAGTGCTATTTCGGATACGGACTGGTGTATGATTAAGGAAGTACAGAGTGTCCGGTCTAATCCTATTGTTATACCTGTTTTTTACTCCTTTCCTACAGATCAAATTCGCATCGCGGTTTTAGAAACTACAGATGATGCTGCTTTGTCACGTAAGAGTAATGCAAGTAGAATCGGTAGCACGTTAGTCAGTTCGGGAAGCACGTGATGCTCTACAACCTCAGGAGGGGCAGTTCGCCTCCGAGCACCCGCAAAAATACGTGAAATTGAAATCTACGGATACAAAACTATCGAACCAACTGAAGATGACCTAATTGATGACCCTCGTGAAGAGAAAAATGAAGGGACTTCTCTAACAATCCCAAGTCTTTAGACTTGGGTCAGAAAACTTGACAATTGGAGATATTTTGTGGTATCATATATTTAGCACTTTTGGATAGGATCGTTACCCCAACACTTTCCTGTGTTGGGACCTATCCCCACCAGTAACGAGGTCGGTAGTGCAAGTGTGAGATCACTTAAAACATTAGGATATAGCAGAGATTAACTAAAACACGTTGTCACTACAACGCCCCTGCTATATCCGCTAATCAAATACCGTCGGGCAGACGGGAATTCACGCCTGTGGAGTCCAACTAAGACTACAAGCAAGTTCAGGACGGTGTTCGGGAAGGTAGCACGAGAGACGGAAGCAGGAATCACATAGACTAAGTTAAGGGACTAAGAATCCCACGACTTTAGTCGTGGTGAGTGTCAACTATTGTTCTATTAGCTTATACTGACTGATAGCCGTGAGATGTGAGTATGTCTATCAAGTTGTCTGCTAAGTGAGTGATCTACAATAAACTTTTAGTTTTGATCCATGCCATGAAATACTTCGCCTACGGATCGAATCTCAATATCAAACAGATGCAATGGCGATGTCCAAACGCTGTCCCTCTTGGCGTTTTCACATTGCAGGGGTATAAACTTGTTTTTCGGTTCTATGCCGATATAATTCCGGACTCTGAAAAATCTGTAAAAGGTGGTTTGTGGGAAATCTCTGAAGATGATGAAAATGCTCTGGACAAATATGAAGGATATCCATCTCTTTATGGGAAATACTACGTGGATGATATCATGTTTTACCGTATGCGCGACGATGCATACGACTTGGAAATGCCTGCCCTTGGTTATCTTGAGGGAATGATTGAGGGCATGGAAAACTTTGGCTTCTCTCCACTTGAAGATCTGAATAATAATCTCGGAAACTCACCAACTCAAGACCTTGCCAGAGAAGGTGATTTGCTCCAGCACGCAATGCGTCTGATTGCTGATGCAATGGATATAGAACTGTAGAACAATGATGTGATTGCTTTTGTCATTACATCTAAATTTAGCGGTTGGATGTTAATTTAGAGTATCGTCAATTCATCTTCTTCCCTAGTTTCCAAAACAACTTTTTCCAATTCCGCTGCGACTGCACCGAATGCCGTCGATTGTGGTGAGTCCGGATTTCCAGCAACGATAGGAACACCCATATCTCCTGCAGTACAAACTTCGGCATCAAGTGGAATCTCTCCCAAAAATGCAACCCCGAACCGTTCACTCGTGTTTTTTCCACCATCAGATCTGAAAATCTCAGTTTTCTCATTACAATGTGGACAGAGGAAGTAACTCATATTTTCTATAATACCCAAAATGGGTACACCGAGACGTTCAAACATAGCAACGCCGCGTCGCACATCTGCCAAAGCGACATCTTGCGGAGTCGTTACAATTACCGCACCTGTAAGTGGAATTGCTTGCGTCAAAGTAAGGGCAACGTCCCCCGTACCTGGCGGGAGATCGATTATAAGGTAATCCAAGTCATCCCAGGCTACATCCGTAAGAAATTGACGGATAGCACTATGTAGCATTGGTCCTCGCCAGATCATAGCCTGTTGTTCAGGCACCATAAACCCAATTGACATAAGTTTTATGTCATGACGCACCAGAGGAATTAGTTTCCGTTCCGGACTGGTTACAGGTTTATCTTGGATCCCCATCATTGTTGGGATACTGGGTCCATAGGCATCAGCGTCCATCAATCCGACTGCAGAACCATTTTTCGCGAGCGAGATAGCTAAATTCGTAGCAACGGTCGACTTCCCAACACCTCCTTTACCACTTGCCACGGCAATTTTGTACTTTATATTTGGTAATGTAATGTTCTGTGGCGGGGTCGGTTGCTGTACGGTTTGCTGTTTGGGTTGTGTCCCAGAAATATCTGTTCCGCTGATGACCTTTAGTTCAGGATGTGGTTTTGATGCAGGTTTAGTCTCTTCTATGTTTTTGTCGCCCTTTTTAAAAAACTTCAATTTCTTTACTCCTTCTCCACAATGTCTTTACATACATAATGCCATATAAATATATGAATTGCCAACCTTTTCTTATCTATTGTGAGACTTCAGTGGATTGTGCCTCTTCCACTCATCCAGAAATAACTACTCTAACCATAGTTATGATATAAGTGCAGTGCGTATATAAGGTGTCTACGGATTTCCGTGTCTATCTATTGTTTTCTAACCAAATTGACATACTCCCCCGCTAAAGCGTGGGGGATTCTTCGCTCTTATATTGGCAGCGATTGTTGCTTCCAATCTGCTAACGCATGATTATAGGCAAAACGGGCATAGCCGCATTGCTGAGCAAACCAAACACGGTGTTTGTTATTCGGATCTAAGGCAATCTTAT
>VYFM01000161.1 GCA_009842375.1 Candidatus Poribacteria bacterium
TACCAATGTATGGTATCTTATTCTTCAAGGTTAAAATTGAACATTCCGTCAAATTGTGTACCAAGATATAAAGTGTTACCAGTAACAGCGAGAGAAGTTCCGTTGGTCGTTAAATTGACAGTTGCACTTTCTGGTATCTCTGTGATAATCTGTTCCCAAGTGTCATTATCACTCTCTAAACGATAGATGCCTGTGTCTTTAGTGATTCCATAAAGCGTTGTGCCATCAATAGCCAATTCTTCCATGATAAGATTTGTTCCTTCTGTATCAGCCATGACTTGCCAATTCCTTCCATCGTCTGATGTAAGGATACCTGTGTTTGTTGCTACATACACGGCGGACTCAGCAGTCACAATCTTTTTGAAGAATAGTATAGGAGATGGCAGTGCTGGAGTAAGATCAATCCAATTGTTTCCCTTATCAAACGATACGACAAGATGTCTATTTCGCTTCCCGACGTAAACTGTATCTCCTGATACTGCAAGTTTGAGACCTAGCCATGTTAGATTTGAAGATTCTTCTTGTCCGATGTCTTGCCATTCTGTATCCCCCGGTTCCCATCGGAAGAGTTTAAAATTGTACTCCATATAGAACGTGCCGTTACTGACTGCAAACGGTCCCTCAAGCCCTTTTCGGATGATTGTTTCCTGCTTTTTTGGAGTTGATTGGAGCAACTCTTTGAAAAATTGAGTCGCTCCAGAAAAATCTTTCTGTAACGACTCAATAGAAAGATCTTGAGACTTACGCAAATGTTCTCTTAATTTTTTCGAATCGAAGGTAGGTATAGCTTGTATATGTTCTAAAGTTTTCCCATCTTCAGATACGCGATAATAACGCAATTCTCCGATTGGATAATCACTCCTTCCTTTGGCGTAGATCACACCACCAGATTCGATTATCTGAGTAATACTTGGTTGTTTTTCTTTTTCAGGAGTGGTCATAGGTATTTCTACCTGAATGTGCTTCCAAGATTTATCTTCGTCAGTTGTTTTTACTATACTACTCCCAGCTAATCCGTAGAGAGTGGGCTGGATGCTTTGTCTTCTTTCGTTTCGCTTATACGAGATTAGGTTGCGTATTCCATACCATCTTCTATGCTGAGTGATATTTACCTTGTTCCATGTTTTGCCACCGTCGTTGGAACGGTGTAGTCCTCTTCCTACAGCGTAAAATACTTGCTCATTTAATGCCACAGAAGGCCAATAAGAATTCATATCTGTAGGGAGAGTATGAGGTGGTTGTGGAGGTAACCAAGTGTCTCCTCCATCGGTAGAACGCACCATACCGCGTCCCATCAACATGATTGTATCACCAGTAGCAACAAGTTGGAATTCTGGTGCCGGGGCTTTTAGGTACCAAGCATTCGTCGGTGTAATATCTTTCCACGAATTTCCCAAATCATCTGATCGGAATATCCACCATGTTCGTTGTCGTCCGTCCCGGACTGCTTTTTCATCATAGAAATCATCACCTAATCCTGCCATAACATACAATCGATCTTTAGTGGCTGCTGCTTTGGCGACTATTAATGCCTCAGGTACCGGTAATTCTATACGTTCCCAGCTGCCGTTGTTCCAACGATAGAGTCCAGTGTATGTTCCGGCAAACACCGTGTTTTGTATGGCTCTAAAGAAGATGTAACCTTTGAATAATTCAACGTCTACTTTCTGCCATGTCTTACCTTTATCCTCAGAACGGAAAGCACCTTTGGAAAAAATTACCCATAACGCTTTTTCAGTAAATACCAATTCACGCGGGTAACTATATTCATGTATCCATGAATGAACTGTTTCCCATGTCTTGCCATCATCTTTTGAAGCCAGTAGTAAGTTTTCCAAAACAATATAAAGAGTATTGTCCCACTTTGCTATAGGAACATTCGTTATAAGAGTAGTTTCATTCAACCTATCATGATAATCTCTGATGTCACCACTCAACTGTTGCCACCCTGTCTTATCATTTTCCCATTTGTATATGTGTGCATCAAGGACAGTGTAGAGTTCTCCAACATCGGTTGCAAATAGATTTTCTACAACACTTCCAACGACAGGTCCGGATTGTATCCATTGCTGTTTTGGGATAGAAACGTCTTCACCTTCCACCTGTGCGGAAGCCAATAATACCTCGTCAGGTTTCTGCCCATTGTTATCACTTTTTCCAAGTGGATTTGTATTGCCAAGTGGATTTTGGACATCTACTTTTGTTTTGATATTCAAGACAATAGGTGTATCAACGAGTTCAATGGTTGCCTCAGCTTGTGCGTCTAAAGAATAAGGCTGCTGAAAACGTAAAAAGTCATGACTGCCTAATCCGATCAAGAATAAAATCAAAATAGCACTTGATGCAGCAACTGCCCACGGCATCAGTGGTTTGCCCCCTGTAGGTGCAGCTGGTTTGAGGCGTGCGATTTGACGCATAATGTTTTCAGTAAGATGGGGTGTGATTTGGTAGTTCTCTAATGCTTCCTTTATCATGGGTTCCTCCTTTTGTAAGTGCTGGCGCGCACGGTAGAGTCTGTTCTTAATTGCACTTACCGATACACCTAAGAATCTGCTTATCTCTTCATACGTCATTCCCCCGAGGTAGTGAAGCGTAATTATCGTTCGGTCACTCTCTTGTAACTTCGCAAGCAGTTTTTTGACCACTTCACGCTGTGCGTCTACTGATGCCCGTTCGTTTTCCTCAACTACATAACTGGAATAGGTTGCTTTTTTCAATTCTGTGCTATCTGTAACTTCCAACGATTGTGTTAGCGAACGCTTTTTCTTACGAAGCCACGAATTGCATCGATTCACCACTATCACATAGAGCCAACTGGCAAAAGACTGTGGTTTCTTTAACGTTGATAATTCCTGATATGCCTTTAGGAATGTTTCCTGTGTAATATCCTCAGCGATGTGGAAATCTTGAATTTTGCGCCATGCAAGTGCGTGGACTGATTTATGATATTTACTCACAAGTTCTGAGAACGCCGTATCATCGCCATCAAGAACACGTTGTATGAGTTGGACATCAGCATTTTTCATCGGATACCTCTTACATTGGAGTTTATCATTTCATATCAATATATAATGACGCTATTGAGCGTGAAATTGTC
>VYFM01000603.1 GCA_009842375.1 Candidatus Poribacteria bacterium
TTCCTTATGTCAAGTTCTTTTTTCTAACAGTTTAGACGATATATAATTGAATAAAATATCTTCTATTTCAACTAAAGTTGTTGGTGATTTATTAATGTTAAGCTTTCATGCTGGTGTAAGTACTATTCTTAATCTGACAATATATGATCATTCGGGTGTGTAAAGTTTTTGACACTATTGCATAGGATCAGGGTTCCCTCGCCCGATTACAACAACTTGAAAACTCAATATATCGTCTGTCGGAGCGAGCGTAGCGACCTACGATATGTTATTTGTCAGAATCGCGGATGACACAGATTTCACGGAAGAACACGGATGGGTTTCTGATGTCCTGTCCTTGCTTTCAATGGATTGATGTTTATCTTATAAAACGGGATGTAGAACCCTACGACTCAGAAATCCAGGGAATGCCAAAAAGGCATTCATACCCGGGGAACGCCTTAATGGCGTTCATACCGTTGATTTCTTGATTTGGCGTTCATCCGCGTCCTCCGTGTAATCCGCGATTCTGATAACACACATGCCGAAAACTTTACACACCCGATCATTCTATAGCATTTGACTCTGCCACTACTTTGTTGATATAATAACATTATCATATATCATTGTGTCTGTAAATTTATATTTCATTGTGCAGATTGAGCAGGAGTGCTTTATGACAAGAATTGAACCTTTTACCGTATCAAACGAATTCTTAGATAAACCAAAGAAACTACGCGAACAAGCACGTCAAGACGGATATCTCTTTTTCAGAAAACTAATTGACAAAGACTCCATACAGAATTTAAGACATGATTTCTTAGAAATATGTCATCGTCATGGTTGGGCACAGGGTGGTGGTACGCTAATGGATGGTATCCGCATAGGTGGTCCTTTTATGGAAGGTGATGATGGTTATTGGCCCGTGTTAGACGAGTTTCAGTCTCTTGAATCATTCCATGCGTTTGCTCATCATCCAGCAATCTTGGATATGTGTGATAAATTGTTTGGAGAAAAAACGTTGGTGCACCCGCGGAATATCGGAAGAATTATGTTTCCAGAAAACACTAAATTCACAACACCGGCACACCAAGATTTTATTCATATAAGAGGAACTGAAGATACCTATACAGCATGGATTCCATTGGGTGATTGTCCCAAGTACTTAGGCGGTTTATCCGTCCTATCTGGTTCACACCGTTCTGGTATTTATCCTGTCCAACCTGCATTTGGCGCAGGTGGGCTTGGTATTGATACGGATCCATTAGAAGTTGACGGTATGTATTGGGTGTCAGATAATTATGAAATTGGTGATGCGTTATTTTTTCATAGCCATGCAGTGCACAAAGCACTTCCCAACCAGACTCCAGACAGGATTCGTCTTTCGGTTGACTATCGGTATCAAGGAAGTTCAAAACCTGTCACACAAGGTTCGTTGTTGCCACATTTCAACCGAATACCCTGGGAACAGATATATGAAGGATGGAAATCCACAGACTATCAATACTATTGGAAGTCTTTTGATCTAAATCTGGTGTAATTTTTCATATCTTTTGAGAGGGATGTAAATCATTGACTAAACTAAAGTATCTTATCTTTCTTAGTCTTATTTTATTCGTCGTTATGTCTGCTTCTGCAGAAAACTATACAGGTGACTTTCTAACAAACGGTATTGGTGCACGTGCATTGGGACTTGGCGGTGCTTATGTTAGCATTGCTGACGATGCCACTGCAACATATTGGAATCCCGCGGGAATAGCAGGAGTTGAACAAAAGTATCAGGTAAGTCTGATGCATGCCGCGCGCCGTTCTGGGTTAGGTTCATTTAGTTATGTCAGTGGAATAGGTAAAGTCTTATCACACCTCACCGTCGGTTTGTCTTGGATACGCGCCGGGATTGACGATATACCCATCTACTATGATGTACCAGCATTTGACGAAAATACCAGTGCAGACCAACGGAAAAATGATCCAAAATTCCGTCCAAGAGAGGAAGATTTTGTTCCTGCAGGATATCTAAATGATAGTGAAAATGCTTATGTCCTATCACTCGCAACGGGTTTTACTGTAAGTCAGTCGTGGTGGGATAATTTTGGAAGAGACTCTATTCCACCAGAATTTCTGTTTGGCATAAATACAAAAGTTATCCTTCAAAGTTTCAACGGTGCAGGTGACCTTGACGAGACTACCTCTCAATTTGCAAATTACGGTAGCAGTGGATACGGTTTTGATGCAGGTATGCTTATTCGTCTTCCTGATCTAAATGCATTATTCGGTCTGGAGAATGTAGGTGGGGTTGCTGTCGGATTTAATCTACAAGATATATCTCAAACGACATTGACTTGGAACACCACTCCAGCACAAAAAGAGTCAATTCCCTCAAATTTGAATATAGGACTCACCTTTTTTACGCACCTACTTTTTAATAGAGAATTAATTGTCGCATATCAATGGCAGGGACGTTATGGCGGTCAAACACATATCGGTATTGAATATGAATTAACCCCTCAGTTGGCATTACGTACTGGTTTGCGAGATAGTCGTTTTACCAGTGGTATCGGCATTCAGTTAAAGCAGTTTCAACTTGACTATGCCCTTCTCATAGGAGATCTAATTAACACCCATTTTTTGAGTGTATTGTGGACATTTTAATCTGATTGTTGATTGGATAAATCGGGTTGACTCCTCAGAAAAAATACAAGGGGTGATACTATCAAAGGCACAAAAACTAATCCGTCAAGTACGATAGGTAATCCGTATTTATCACCCAATGCCCCTACAATCAAATTCAATAATCCACCAACTCCCCACGATGCACCCATCATAAAACTTGATGCGATATTCTCATGTCCGCGCAACATTATCTGTGCCCATATTATATTTAAAGTGATTGAACTTGAAAGAACAACATTACCAAAAAATAGGAATATGAGTGAAGTGATTCCCTTAGTATGAAGAGCAACATAAAGTAGAGGTGGTGCCATTACAAGTGAAAACACCAACAGGGCAAGTGTATTCACCCGACTTAAAACCCATCCACTTCCCATGATTCCCATAGAACCTGCAAAGATATAGAGAGCAACAACTAAGGAACGCATCTGATCAGAATAGTTT
>VYFM01000241.1 GCA_009842375.1 Candidatus Poribacteria bacterium
GAATTATCATAATACACTCAGGAGTAAATGATGGCAAAAGTAGGACTAATTGGCGTTGGTAATATGGGAACGGGTATGTCAAAAAACATCTTGAAAGCGGGACATGAACTCACAGCGTATGATGTCAGAACGGAACCGCTGGAAATGCTTTCACGATTAGGAGCACGTGCCGCTGCCTCTCCAAAAGAAGTAGGAGAAACATCCGATGCAGTTTTCATCATGGTTCTCAACGTTGATCAAGTCAAAGAAGTCCTCCTCACTGAAGATGGTTTGTTAGCAGGATTGAAACCCGGTGCGACGGTCATCATCACAGCAACTATTGGACGTTCACAGGTAATTGAGGTGTCCCAACTGGTTGAAGCGAAAGGGGTTAGCATCGTTGATTCACCTGTAAGTGGTGGTGCACCTGGAGCAGCCGCAGGAACTCTCACGATGATGGTTGCAGCAAAGAAAGAGATATTTGAAGCATCATTGCCAGTACTTGAAGTAGTCGGAAAAGATATATATCACGTCGGCGAAGAAATCGGTATGGGACAAACTGTCAAGTCAGCACTCGCGGTCCTCATTGGTACCACTTATGCTGGCATATTTGAATCGTTGACACTTGCTGTCAAGGCAGGTGTAAAGCCAGAGACGCTGCGTGAGGTCGTTAGCACGAGTGTTGTCGGTAATTTTCTTTTTAAGGATACCACAGAAAACATATTGGAACGGAACTTTAAAGGGCAAAGCAATATTGGCACGATGTATAAAGATCTTAGTCTTGCGAAAAGTATGGCGAATGATTGCGGGGTACCTCTGTTTGCAGCAAGCGCAGCATTTGAGTTATTTCAAGCAGGAAAGGCAGTAAATCCTGATGAGGATAACTGGACGATTATCAAAATACTCGAAGGTATTGCTGGTATTGAAGTAAAAAAAACGGATGATTAAATTTAGAGTTGAAAGGCGGTTAAATGCAAAATATGGATCAACAAATATCCGATTCATCCAATTACCCGAAAATAGGAATCATTACGGACGGCATCAGCACGGATTTCGAATATGCCCTTGATAAGATGGTCGAAACCGGATTGAAGTATGTTGAATTACAGTATTTGTGGGATAAACAGGTTGGCGAATTAACCGATTCAGATGTTGATAAGGTTAATGATCTTATACAGGGGAGAGATTTGAAGGTGTCGTGTATCTCACATCACAATTTAGCAGGAATACCTGTTAATACTGATGTACACGCACCTGCCTATCGTGATCAACTTAACACATTACAACGATGCATAGAAATCGCTCAAGCACTTGGTACAAATCTGGTACGGATATTCAGTTTCCAAAAGGAGATGGTGCTTTTTGGTGCAGAGCCAATTGTTTCTGAGGAAACGTGGTCAACACTATTGAACAGATTAGAAGAACCGTTACAAATTGCTGAAGATGCAAACATTACATTGGTAATTGAAACTGCAATCTCTTCAAACATTACATCGGCACTGCTTGCTCGGAAGTTGATAGATGAATTAGCTACCAAACATCTGAAAGTCCTTTGGGATCCGTGTAGTTCACTTTACTGTACCGAAGTGCCATATCCTGATGGCTATGAAATCATTCGTGATCATATTGCACATATCCATCTCAAGGACGGTGTTGTCAATCTTCCTGCTGCGACCTTTGATTTTTGTGCAATTGGGCAAGGACAGATGGTGCCTTTCTATGCAGATATAATGAACGCATTAAAGAGAGACGGATATCAAGGCACTATCTCTTTTGAGAGCGTTTATACACCTGAGAATGGAACACGGGAAGATGGATTTAGGGAATCGCTGCCTGTGTTTATAGGGTTGATGGAATCGTTGAGAGAGTAATTGCGGAAGAAATATATTAACAAGGAAATAAAATAATAAAGGACAGTGTTATAACACTGTCCTTTATTTATTAATACAAATCTATGGTGTTACTTAGCACCTTTTAACTTGCCCCAAGTTGTGACGAGTTTTCCAGCAGCTTCAACTGCTGTGCCAACATCAGATTCAGCGGGTCTGTATGCGGTTTCTACATCAGCACCAATACCGGCGTACATACCCCATCCACCGCCACGTTCACTAACTTTGATCATCAACAAGTTGTCACCTTTTTTCAGATCAACAGTGAAAATATCTTGGAAGGAACCAGCACCGCCACGTCCACGGTTTACAGCGTTCGTATGTACGACTTCACCGTTGAGCCAGACCTTGACCGAGTCATCACTGCTAACACCCATCGTTACATTATCCATCGCTTCATCAGAGACGAGGGTTATGAGGGCATAGGATGAAACATCGTTGAAATCAGCATTATCTGTAACTTCTGCTGCAACGAGCATTGTGTTAATATTTCCATCTGCGGGAAGTTCGGCAAGAACCCAATCATAATCACCGACACTATCGCCTTCGGTTGCACCTTCCTCAGCCACCATTGCTTCGGTGACTTCATCATTACTTGCAACTGCAAGGGAGTCAATGTCTGTAGAATTTTGACCACCTTGGTTCGCTTCGGTTGGAGCGATCATCCAAAGCCATTCGCCTGTGATGTGTCGGACAGCAGGTCTGTATATAGAAGTAACATCTGCATCAATTCCAGCAAACATACCCCATCCGCCGCCACGTTCACTTACCTTAATCATTAACAGGTTGTTTCCTGCTCTAAGGTTTACTTGAACGGTATCTTGATAACTACCAGCAGCACCACGTCCACGGTTGACTGCGTTGGTATGCACAACTGCGCCGTTGAGCCAAACTTTGATTGAATCATCACTGCTAACACCCAAGGTCACATCGTTCTGCGCCTCAGCAGAAACGAGTGTAATGAGTGCATAAGATGAAATATCGTTCATATCTGCATTTTCTGTTACACCTGCTTCAACGAGCATTGCGTTAATATTTCCATCTGCAGGGAGTTCAGCAAGGATCCATTCATAATCTCCGACTGTATCACCTTCTGTGGCACCAAGTGAAGCAACCATTGCTTCAGTGACAGCGTCGTCACTTGCTACAGCGAGAGAATCAATGTCTGTAGAATTTTGACCACCTTGGTTCGCTTCGGTTGGAGCGATCATCC
>VYFM01000622.1 GCA_009842375.1 Candidatus Poribacteria bacterium
ACGTATTCTAACTCTTCCTGCTGAAATAACACAAAATGACTGATGTAGTTCCTGCTCATGATTATCAAATACAGTTAATACACATTTTACTTTTGCTTGCTGAGATAAACCTGCAAGACGCAAAAGTATAACACCAGCGTGAACTAGACCTTGGCGGAAAACAAGTTCTCCAAAGTCTTTATCCTCAGTTAGAAGTATGGAACTATTCTGATTGGCATGATATAGTACTGTTTCATCATCAATACTTGGGGAAAACTCAGCAATGTATAAGACATTATGACCGTTTTTCCGAAGTTCAGAAACAATTGACTTACCAATACTTTCATCAGCAAGTAAATTCATTGAGTTTCAACAGTGATTGGATATATAACATCAGCTCGTAAAACTTGTGCTGCGAAGGAAAACGCTGCTTGTATTGCTTCGTGAGTTAAGCGTGGATATTCCTCAAGTAATTGTTCAATGGTTTCACCTGCGGCAAATTTCTCTAAAATTAATTCCACAGGTATTCGTGTGCCAGCAATAATGGGTTTACCCATCATAATTGAAGGATTGCATTCAATGAGTTTTGTGTTCATGTTTCTTCCTTCTATGTGTAAGAATGACATTTTAAGTATATCTTGTATTCTGATATTCAGGAGCATAGAACGTAGGAAGTAGACTATCAACTTGCAACAAACCGCGTTGTGTGAGTTGGATTTCATCTGCATCTACGTTCACACGTAACATACCATCGTTTTGTAGTTTTTCATACGCATCAGCATATTTTGACAAGATATCCGCATCAAATTTTGCTTTGAAATATGACGGTTTGATTCTTCCAAGTTTGAGTTGTAGGATCATCTCACGTGTCAAACGTTCTTCTTCTGTAGGCTTAAGTGCCCGATAGATTGGCAGTTTATTATCTTCAAGATTACCGAGATAGTCTCCCCAAGACGGTGCATTCTGGAAGTGTATTCCGCTCAGATGTGAAAATGATGCGACACCTGTACCGATCATATCACTTCCTTGCCATACTGCATCACGATATACAAACTGACACGGTTTGTCTTTTTTAAGGACGGTGTATGCACTGGAAATTTCATAACCGGATTTCTCGAATTGTTCAAAAGCATATTGATGCCATTCACGTTTCAGTTTCCAATCCGCAACAGGTAATGAATCTCCACCCAGTATATCCTTTGAATAGACGGTGTTAAATGGCAATTCAAGTTGATAAACTGTAATACTGTCTGGATCCAGTTCAATTGTTTTTTGTACAGTATCTCGCCAACTTTCCCATGTCTCACCGATCATTCCTGATATTAGGTCAATGTTAACCTGATCAAATGCCAATTCCTGTATCCACGGTGCAATGCGATATACCTCTTTGGAAAGGTGTGCTCTACCGTTTTCCGCGAGTATTTCGTCATTCAAGTTCTCTACACCGAGACTCAATCGTGTTACACCGATAGATTTTATTGCTTCCAATTTCTTTTTTGTTAACGTACCGGGTTCACATTCAAAAGCCACCTCTTCAGTAGCGTTCCACGGCATTACTTTTTTTACTCGGTCTACCAAGGTTATTAGGTGTTTAACACTAATATAGGAAGGTGTGCCTCCACCAAAATAGACAAATCGCAAGGGTCTTCCTGTAATTGCGGGTTGTTGACTGTAGAGTTCTATTTCTTTTGCCAACGCATTCAAATATGTGTCAATTTCTGAGCTGTTCTTATCGGTATAAACACGAAAATAGCAGAATTTGCATCGTTTACGGCAAAATGGGATATGCATATATAGTCCGAGAGTGGCATCTGGACGTGGTTTTTCACTTAGTGAATAGTGCACATTTGGAACAGCATCGTCATTCCAAGTTGAATATGGTGGATAGTTGGAAACAAAAACGCTTCCAACCGTTGTCTGTTTTGAATCTATTCCTGCTGTTGCAGGTTCTGGTTTTGTTTCTAACATTATTTCTTTTCTCCAAAGCAATAGAGGACTCCATCCTCTGTTCCGATATATATTTTGCCATCTGCGACGCTTGGTGAAGCGACAATTGATGAACCTGTTTCAAATTCCCATACTTGTTCACCAGTATTTATATCAAGAGCGATGAATACACCGCGTGTTGTTCCAAAAAAGATCCGTTGATCTACGATAACAGCAGAAGATTCTATACGTGATTTTGCAGTATAAGTCCACAACGGTTCACCTTTATCTGGTGAGAGTGCATGTACCAACTTATCACGTCCACCAATTATGATCTGTCCTTTCGTGAGGGCTGCAGAAGCAAAAAACGGAAACTGCCGTTCTGGATGTTGATACCGCCATGTAATATCTCCCGTATCTAAGTCAACACTCAAGATTTCGGAGCCGTAAGTTCCACAGAATATATGGTTATGTAAAATTGCAGGACTTGCCCCTACATAAGCACCTAAGTTGACCTGTTTGGATTGTGTACCATCGTTAACATTTATAACACGTAGGTAACTATCGCATCCCGTAACAATAGCAAAGTTGGCTATTTCATCTGAATCATTTATAGTATGAGTCCAAACACCTGGGGTAGCGTGAACGTATCCCTCTGTTTCATATTTCCATGCCAGGTCACCACTTTTTATTTTGAGACAGTAGAGAAATCCATCATACGAACCGAATAACACACGGTCGTCAGCAAAATTTGCCGAGGAGATGATTTCACCTTCTGTTGTATAGTGCCATTTCTTTTTTCTTGTTGCAATATCTACAGCATGAAAGGTGCCATCCGTATCCCCAAAGTAGATAACACCATTTTTTACAGATGGAGAAGATTTGATAGCACTTTCTGTCTGATACTTCCATACGCTTTTACCTGTGTTTGCGTCAATCGCATATAGATTTCCATCCGACACACCGAGATAAACTGTACTATCTACGATTGCAGCTGTGGATTCAATCATATCCCCAGTTTGAAATGCCCATAATAAATCGAGTTTTTCTGGTAATTGTGATTCAGAAACTCCAGTGAGTTGTGGGTTTCCTCTGAAACTGGACCAGTCAGCAAATACAATATTTGAAATGTGGGTTAGTAAAATTAAAGAGGCAGTTATTCCT
>VYFM01000550.1 GCA_009842375.1 Candidatus Poribacteria bacterium
GTACTTTACCCGACCTTTTTTATTCCAACGAGTGAAATTTCAATTCTTACACAATAATTGTTTCTAACGGTCATCAAGCACTTTGTTAGGATTATAGTTAAGTTCTCCAATCCACTCCCGTATCATAGCACTTCTCTCTATATCATTCTGTGCCTCCAACCTACTTAGTAATTTTGTTCCAGTATTATATAAAAGTTCTTGATGTTTTTCTGATTTGCCATTTTTTGCTTGTTGAAACTTTGTTAGTGCAGCGTCAAATTTATTCTGGTTTATCAAGCAAATGGCGAGTAAGCACCGCGCATGGATTAGTATATCCGTTTTGTTGCGACCAAAAATTCGGTTTGCCACTTGTGCTTCAAGTGAAACAAGATTTTGGTATGTTGGTCTATTAAGTGGATCCTGTGAAATTACCTTATCAAAAACCGTCAATGCATCGGAATATTGCCCTTGAACAAGATATAGGTACCCAATGATATTGTTGATGACGACATCTCTTTCGGTTTCGGGAATTGCGTTAAAATGGTTAAGTGCTGCGGGAAAATTCTTCTGCTGTACTAAGTCGTTCCCACGTCGAATATATAGGTTTATTTGTTCTGTTGTTGCTTGTTGGTTGTTCGGATCGCTTTTTTTCACTCGGTCAAGTTCTGTTTGGGCACGTTCATATTCACCGATGCTTTGATATGCATGTGCTAAGCTCAAACGTATATTGGACTCGTTGGGGGCAACGACTAACGCTTTTTGAAGGAGTTCAATAGCAGAACCGAAATCTTTGCGATCTATCAAATGTTGTGCGGATTGATGATATGCTGCAATCAAGTTATGCCGTGCTTGTGGGTCATCGGGATTTGCCAAATAAACTCTGTGAAATGCTGCGACTGCAGCGGTATAATCCCGTTTCTTGAGGTACAATTCCCCAAGTAGACTGGAGATTTGCGTGTCTTTTGGCTGAAGTTTCTGCAATTCCAAATAAGCTTTGATTGCCTCATCTAATTGTCCAGCGTTGCGGAGAGTGTTTGCTTTTTGCCAAAAAGCATCACTTAAGTTTGTTCGAGCAATATGGAATGCGGGTTGTATTTCCAGTGCTTTATGGTAAGCAGCGATTGCATCATCCCATTTCTTACTATTTCTGAGCGTGACTCCATAGTTGTTATATGATTGCGCGAGACCTCGTTTGGTAATTCTACTAACAGGATTCAACTTAAGTGCTTTCTTATAATAATCAATGGCAGTATTGTATAGTCCTGCATAGGCATAACCTTCCCCCATCAACATATACGTGGTTGAATCCATCGGGTTAAGTTGAATTATCTTTTCACACATCTGCTCTGCTGTTTTGAAGTCTTTAGCTTTTAGCGCGTGCAGAGTCTTTTCTCTGAATAGTTGGTGTAGGTTATGTTTTGATGCCTTGTGGAAAGGTTCAAGAGCAACTGCCTTCTTAAACGCATCTATCGCTCTATTGACTTCACCTCTATTGTAGTAATGGATCCCAAGAGTGTTATAGTCAGCAGCCCTCGGTTCCTCTTTAACCCGTTGCTCAAGTAAATTGATCGCAGTGGACAACTGCCCTATTGCTTCATAAGCTTTTAATAGTTTTTCAATTGCTGGTTGGAAGTGTTCATTAATTTGAAGGCAATTTTTGTAGCTTTCAATAGCAGATTCCATATCACCTTTATCATAGTAGACATTTCCGATTAGAAAGTGAGGATAGTGCTCTCTCGGTTCCTGTATAATCTCAGTTTTTAATGCTTTAATAGCATCGTCGTGCTGAGGCGTGTTAATCGCTGTATTATAGAGTTTATGTAGTGTGCTTAAATCTCGCTGTGACGGGTGCTGTGCTGTCGCAGTAGGATAGCAAATATCGCCTGGGTGCGGACTGTGTCCCCATAACCCAATTGCATGTCCAAACTCGTGTAGGCAAACCGTTCGCATTTCCACCTCGGACAGTTCTGTAATGATGTCATCACCCTCCAACATTAGTATTATTTCAACATTGATAATTACTTTATTATCTTTATCCGTTGCTTGTTGGTTAGGTATCCGCCTTAACTGTGCGCTGCCGAGTCGGGTATCGTGAATATCCATAAGACTACTGTATCCCCAACTGACTCGGATATCTGCGTTATCAGGTGTATCGGTTTCTTGGAATCGAATCAGTTGTTCAGAGGCGGTTTCCCATTCGCGCATCGCATAGCGGATTTCAGGTAAGTATGGACTCTCTTTTATAACAGATGAGATAAACACCTTGATCGGCATCTGTGTGAAACGGGTGATTCTACCATCGGAGAAGAGAGTGATATGGTCGTAGTAATCGGTGTCAGGAGACTCTTGTGCTGTTCCGGGTATTATGGAGATGCAAAGTATGAGGGTTGCAACAAATTTGGACAATATCCTAATTGACATAAAGAGATTCCTTAAACAAATAAAGAAATGTGATTTAGTTTGGTGTAGGTAAAAGTACTTCCAATGTAAATTATATTCCTATTCACACATTCTGTCAAGAGATGATTCTTGTGTGGGTGTGTAAAGTTTCTGTCACTAATCCCAAGGCGTATGGTAATGTTTCTACTGACAACAATACACCCAACGCTCAACACACGGATAACACCACACAGGGTCGTAATCTGGCGTTCCCTCTCGGACGCCACGAATGACAATCTTTATCACACTCCGAATACGACACAGAGGCTGTCTCTTTTGCCAATGCTTGCTGGATGCATACATGTCTAACAACTTTGTGCTAAGGACCGAGTGCCTTCTAAAATATAATGATCTGCTTTATCTAACAACGGACAAGAACGACTACCAAGACCTCCAAATAAATCGTTAATCTCATCTACTAAGTTCTCTATTGCTTCCGCATTACCTGATTCTAACTCCAATTCTTTCACCCAAGTGAAGGGCGTGAAACTTGAAATCTACGGGAAGCTTCTGCCTTACTACCACCATCTACTATGAAGCAAGAACGCGTTTTCGTCCGTCTTGTGAATATCTCATAATACAACTATTATTACAAAAATCCAGAAAATGTAAATATATTTATGAAATTAACTATAATTG
>VYFM01000498.1 GCA_009842375.1 Candidatus Poribacteria bacterium
GATTATTTCATTATTTTCAGTTAGAATATACATAGTTGTTCTCCTTATTGTTAAATTTGTGATAAAATCTTCTCAACGATTGCTTCGTAGACAGATGTCCACAGTGGAAAGTTGAATATTTTCTCACATTCTACTTCAAACTCGGATTGGGGTATATCATCATAACTTGGACGCTCTGTATCTTTGCTAACTACAATCCATGTCAAACAAGGAATATCTACATTATGTCCTCCTTCTTTCCATTCTTCTTGTAGTTCATAGAGTGTTGTCCAAATACTGCCAAGTGGTTCTCCTGATACATAGTGAATTGGTTTAGGCCAATTTTGTTTTTCTCCAAGATCACCATAAGTAATAGTTTCACCTGCTTTTGCTAATTTAATGAGGTATGGAAATGCGGCGCGTGCTCTTTTTTGATATTTATACGCATTGCCATACATATTGTCTTGTGAAGGATGTCTGTCCATATGTCCTCTTTAGATTGTAATCGTGTAATTTGCGATACCTACACATGTGCTGCTATGGCACGTGTGCCTGAAACACCTTTAGTCAAGAGATATAATGGTAGTCTGGACTAATATATAGTCACAGACTACCATAGGGGAGATGGATGCTATTTGAGGATAAGCATCCTTCGTGTTGCGGTGAAGTTTCCTGCGGTAAGTGTATAGAAATATAGACCACTCGCCACAAGTTCACCGAAACTATTTGTGCCGTTCCAATATGCAGCACGGTTTCGTGTTTGATAGAGACCTACCGGTTGATGCCCGAGATCCAATTGGCGTACAATACTACCATGTGTATCGTAAATGGTAATTCGCACATGGCTGGGGTTGGCTAACTTGTAAGGTATCCAAGTCTCTGGATTGAACGGGTTAGGATAATTGGGTAAAAGCAGTGTCTGTTTTGGGGTTAATGCGGTGAGAAGTTGCTCTAAAAAGAGGATTCCTCTTCGCGATGTTGCATCTGTAAGTGCAAACTGGCGCGCTTGAGACAGCCAGTGTTGCACGTCCGCTGCGGTGAATATTTCTCGTAATTTGGGATACAGCGAGGGCGCGGCATCACCAGCACCAAAACTCGCAGCAACTAAGACGAGGTCCTGTATATTTACAACACCGTCGCCGTTGACATCTGCCTTATTTTCACCGGTTTCTCCAAAATTTGACGCGACCAACACTAAATCTTGAATGTTTACAGTTCCGTCCCCGTTTATATCCTCTTTGCGTCTTGTAGGTTTGGTAATTTCTGCGTGTTCAACATCAGGCGTAGAACTTTTTCCGTCAATATCAGAAAGAAGTGCATCCGTGATTGTTAAGGTGGATTCTTTCACTAAGAGGACTTCAAATTTGAGTGTTGCGAGGGTGCCGTCCCCATCACTTTCTCCGTCAAAAGATGTCGCAATAAGCGTTATGGAATTTCCCTCTACAGTATCTCTGAAGAATGGATCACCAGGTAAATAATCGCCTTTTGTACTGTTAACATAACGCAGGGCTGTGCTGTCAAACGTAATTGTTGCTTGGTAGCCTGCGACATTTTCACCGTCTTCAATTTCCAGACTGAATTCTATCTCTTGTTCAACAGCCGGGGATTCCATTGAATCGGGTTCAATGCGAACAATTGTATCTGTTGTCATCGGCTCTGGTTTCACTGGTGGCTCTGGTGACACTGGTTTATATATCGATGCATAGAGATAGGGAATAGGGTCTATGGTCGGATGATTCCCTGTTTGCGAGCCATCTGCGCCTGCGGCAAGAAATCGTGTTTTTCCTTCTCTGACTTCAATATGTACGTGTACTCCTGTTGTATTTGGACCGGTCTCTCCTTGTGTTCCCAGAACATCACCAACTTTAATGGTTTTATTGGCTTCTACAGAAACAAGGATTTTGTTGGCATGTGCATATAAAGTCGTTTTATCTTCATCTGAGTTGTAGATAGCGATTGAGTTATAGCTGCCTCCTACCCAAATAAGTTCTCCGTCTGTTAAAGAATAAAAATTCTGATTTAGTGATCTGTCTTTAGTTTGGACATCCCATCCGGGGTGTCCTCCATCATAGACAAGCTCACCGTTTACCGTCCAGCTAATATTACATCGATAACCATTGTAATCATGATTAGTCTGTGCATCTGCTGTTCCTTCCTTTAAATCAAAAAGTTTCTCAACAAGTTTATTCTTTTGCATAGCTCTTTTGGGGGTGATGAGGTATACGCATCCGTCATAAGATTCAGCACACCATCCACGGACTTGAATTGGTGTTTCCCAACTCACTTCATACCATGTAAGTCCGATTGCGGGGAATTCGGGTCCATTTTGAATTCTGCCTTTAGCACCATTAGGCACCTTACCTACTACAGCATTATTTGTTCCTGCCCCTGCCCGAACATTTAGAAATCTACCGTTCTCAACTTGAACTACGACTTCGTCACCCCGTTTCCAAGCGTCAGCATCATTAGGAAATAGCGCGTTCCATAAAATCATGCTTAAACAGCAGGCGACCACCATTAAGGCATGCATGCAATAGTTTACTGTTCGTTCACGATTAGTCGGTTTATCAAAAATACGAGCCATAATATATCTCCATGAATAGATATTATTCTTTCAATATATGATTGCGGTATGTGCATCTGTGCTGCAGCAGCACAGATGCACAGAGTCGACCGTCTGAAATTACGACTTGGTTTGTGTAAAATAATCCAGTGCGTATCGTGCCAATTCAATCGCATGTTCTTCTAACTGTAGCAATTGATCCAGTGCATCTCTTTTTGCTTGAAGTGTTTCTGCCTTATTAATATTCTTAGATGCTTGAATGATAATAGGATATAACCTGTTGTAACTACCTTGTATACATTCTTGTTCAATGTGTTGTTTCAAGTTCCATTCGTTTTCATTTGTCTTGATCATTTGTTCTATCCTAACAATTGGTTTTTGGTTAACTGAGGTATATATTTTCACACTTTCTACCTTTTCTACCCTATAGACTGAATTTAAGGTGCAAAAGGGTGCATAAAATGAAAATATAATACCATTTCTAAATGACAAAGGATCATTATCTTGTAGGT
>VYFM01000201.1 GCA_009842375.1 Candidatus Poribacteria bacterium
CTCTTGAGCATCTCGCAGTTTCTGATATATTTTGTCGTGTAAGTCATCATCTTCAGTCTCAACTTTATCTGAGTATGGATGGTCTGTAGCACCACACACTTTACACGGTGTGCCGGGTTCAAGTTGTTGTCGGAGTGTATTGATAGGACTTGCTAAGCGAGCCAACTCCCTTTCTGCCTCAAGTTCTGCTACTTTTGCATCCGCGCGTTTACAGAGTTGGGTTTGGACTTCAAGGTCGTTTTGAATTTCAATAAGGGATTCATTGTTAGTTGAGATGTGTTCTTGAAGATCGGATATATCATCTTTCTTTTCTCGGATTTGCTCACTGGTTGTCTCATATTGCTGTGCTATTGGTAGGGCATTTCTTGCAATTTCTTTTTCTTGTTGCCAATAGTCAACTGAGCCAGTTTCTTGTAACGTAGTTAGTTTATTACTTGCCTCCTCAAGATTGCCTTCAGCATCATCTTTATCTGAAAGGAATTCATCCTTTTTCTTGGACAGTTGTTTTAGTGTTTTTTTGATGTTGTCAATGTTTGAATTGTGTTCAGATTGTCTCTCTGTTTTCTCTTGCAGATTGCTGCGTTGTGCACTTGATTTTGTCAGTAAGTTACTTACACGAGTGAGACGTGGGTGTCGGTCTGAGGGTAATGGATTTTCTGTTAGGAATGCATTTGCTTCATCAATCTGAATTTGCAGTTCATTTTGACGAGATTTTTTTTCAGTTAACTCTCCTGTGGATGTTTCTATATTGTTGTCAATTTCCTTCATCTCAGCTTTTCGAAGATTCGCTTGTTCAAATTGATTTGATGCTTGATTAACCTCCAACAATGCTTTGTAATAAACTTCAGTTTTTTGGTCGCGTTCAGATAGTGCAGCATTATATTCTTTGTCCTTACTTACAAAATCAGTTTGGTTAACGTCTACTTGCTGTTTTGCTTCATCAAGTTCAGTTTTGACTTGTTGCAGTTCTTCAGTCTTTGTGTCGAATTCCGATTTTGTATTATCGTAATCAAGTTTTTCTGGCTGCAATTGGTTTGCATCTTCTGCACGTTTCAGTTCAGATTTAACGGTATCAATCATGTGCTGTTGATCTCTTAACTCATTCTGCTCGTCTTCGGAAGTTTGCAGCTTATTAAATTTTTCTGTGCGATCAGTTTCAGCCTCTTTTTCACCAAGAATTTGTTGGTTTTTTAGACCTAACTTTTTTGCTTCTGATTGTAAACTCTCAAGTTCATCAGTTGCTTCGGTGAGTAATTCAGTTGAGGAGTTCGGTATTCTTTGTAGTTTGTTATCTATTTCATTATAGGTATCAGTTACTTCGTTTACTTTTTCGTTTAATGTCTCTCTTAGTTTATCATAGATGTGTATACCTGCGGTTGCTTCCAGTATTTCGCGTCTATCCTCAGGACTTGCCTTCAGGAATGCTGCGAATTCTCCCTGTGCTAACATGACAGAACGTGTGAATGCATCAAAATCGAGACCTAAAATAGATATAATTTCATCGCTTACCGTGCTTTCACTGTCCCCCATTGCTTTGCCTTTTTTGGACAATTTCTCAGTAATGAGTTCATTGGAATCAACATTTTTCAGACTACCTTTAGGTGATCCTTTTTTCTTACCTTCCCAAACCGCTATATAACGCGTTTCATTTGCAAGAAAGTGCACTTCAGCAGAACATTCTTTTTCCCCATGACTTATAAGGTTTTTGGGATTCCGTGTACTTGAACCCGTGAGGCGCGGTGTTTTTCCGTATAGTGCGACACATATTGCATCTAAAATTGTTGTTTTACCAGAACCTGTGGGACCAGTAATAGCAACAAGTGAAGCCTCATTTAATGGGTGGTCTTCAAAGTCTATTTCTATTTCATCTCGAAAACTATTTATGTTTTTTAATTTTAGTTTACACAGTTTCATTGAGTACCCTCAACAATCTGAATTAATTCGCTAAAGGTTTGTGTTAAAGATTCATCTGGAGGACTTCCGAATTTTGTTTGGTGAAACTGTTCAAAAATCTGTTCTGGTCGTTTCATATCTTCTAATTGTATTACGGGTCTTCCATCCTCCTGTGGTAACGCTACCTCAACAGTCAGGACATCTCCACCACGATCACTGAATGCTGCTCTGATTTCGTCACTGATACCAGTTCGAACTGAATCTAATTTCAACTTCACCTGTATATACTTGCCATCCCATTCTTCTGTCATTGCTTGTGAAAGAATTTCGTTTTCATTACCTTCAATAGTGCATAACTCTCTGAATATTGGGATTTTAATCTTATCATATTGTTCTAATTTTTCATCATCAGAAAGTTCAATGAGATAGACATTTTTATGATAGTTTGACTCATTGAATCTCAATGGTATTGGCGAACCGGCATATAAAATCGGATAATCCTGTCCTTTGATTTTTTGTGGTCTGTGGAGGTGACCGAGTGCTATATAATCAACATCTTTTGGAAAATCGTTTGCTTTAATTGCAGTTGCACCACCTATCTGTATATTACGTTCAGAATCACCAATCTTACTGCCATGGACATATAGATGTCCCATCAATATCTTAGGGAGTTTGTCTGGCATGTGAGACACACAATCTGTATAAAATGCTTTGAGTCTCTCGCGGTATCGTTCATTTTTCTCTATTTCTGACTCAAAAGAGACCGGTTCAAGTTCATTTTCAGACAGATACGGAACAGCAGCGACTGATACACGCGGTTCATCTGGAGGAATCTGTATTACACAATCTTTTGGTTTTGTGGCTTGACCCACAACATATATCCTTCCCATTTTGAGGAATTCTCGCGGTGCTTCTAAGTGTCGGGAAGAGTCGTGGTTACCTGCTATAATAATCGTATATGCATCAGTTTCGTTATAGAGTTTAAAAAGAAAATCGTAGTATAGGTTAGTTGCTTCTGCGGATGGGAGGGAGGTATCAAAAATATCGCCTGAAACGAGGAGTAATTCAACATTATGCTTTTGAATCGTATCAAGAAGCCAATTTAGGAATTCTTTATGTTCATTGAGTCGTTGTCGTTCATGTAGCCGCTGTCCGATATGC
>VYFM01000274.1 GCA_009842375.1 Candidatus Poribacteria bacterium
TGTCAATCTTTATAATAATGATATATTGGATTTTTTGCCTTTGAATGCTGCAATTCGTAGAGGAGCAATTATCTTACGCAACAACAATCCAGGATTCATAGTTTATGCTCCGAAAATAAGGGGACCTTGGCTTTGGGTGATTGCCCCAACTGGAGAACTGTCCGGGTCAGAAGCAGCAGATTCTGGTACAGATTTTCTGGAACAAGCAAGTGGTGGCAAAGTAACTGAAGATATGATTGCGACTCAAGGTGCTGTTGAAGGTGCATCCGTTGGGAAAAAGAGGTGGAAAATTGGTAGACTCCCACGAAGCGGAGGCAACAACATCAATGAACTTGTAAACGAGATCGGACTTGGAATAGACGATATAAATCATCATGTGGCATACGGTTCAATTATATTGGATTCTCCGCGAGAACAACCTTCAACTATGTATATTGGCAGCGGCGATGCTGTAAAGGTATGGCTCAACGGTGAATTAGTATATAGAAACGCTGTAGATCGAGATGCGGACGATTATCAAGATACTGTTGGTGTTGTACTAAAAAAGGGAGAAAATATCTTATTAGTTGCAGTCTACGAGGGTAAGGGGTGGTGGTCAGGCTTTTTTGGACTTGATCCTGCAGCAGAATTCGATGTGCGTCTTCCGAATTACCATATACCAGAACAACATCCAGCGGATGTAAATGGTGACGGAAAAGTGAATATTCTTGATATGATCCAGGTAGCACGGTCATTTGGAGTTCTCAAACCCAGTGGTTCACCTGCTGATATAAATAACGATAAAGTTATTGACATCAGAGATCTCATCAGCGTAGCACAACATATAGACGATCAGTCAAAGAACGTCCCTGCTGCTCCACTTTCTCCTGCATTGGTTCAAGAATGGATAACACTTGCTTGGACAGAATACGATGGTTCAATAGAATTTCAAAAAGGTATTTCGAACTTAGAGAAAATCTATCAGTCTCTGGTGTCAGAAAAACCAACAGAGATACCAGTAAGGAAAACAAAACTTTACGCAAATTTCCCAAATCCGTTCAATCCTGAGACTTGGATACCTTATCAACTCGCGGATCCATCGGATGTAACTTTGACGATCCATTCTGCAACTGGCACAGTCGTACGAATATTACCATTAGGACATCAGTCTGAAGGAGTGTATAAAACACGGCAGCGTGCAGCACATTGGGATGGTAAAGATGAAGTAGGTGAACCTGTAGCAAGTGGAATCTACTTCTACACATTAACAGCAGGGAATTTCACAGCAACTCGGAAGATGTTAATTTTGAAATAGTATCATGCTAAATCCTGATTTTCTCACACAACTTGGGCAATTCCGCATTCGTTGTACACAGTCGTTTCGTGGGAAATTCAAAGGTGACCGCAGAAGTCTAAATCGTGGTTCAGGTGTAGAATTCTCGGATTACCGTCTCTACGAACATGGAGACGATCTCCGATATCTGGACTGGAATATCTATGCACGTTCGGAAAAGTTGTTTATAAAACTATTCCAAGCGGATGAAGAATTACCAATCTCTATTCTAATTGATACAAGTCAATCAATGCAATTCGGTGAACCGACAAAGTTGGATTACGCAAAACAACTCGCTGCATCGTTAGGTTATATTTCATTGGTAAATTCTGATCGGGTTACGTTATACACATTAGCGGATCGTCTATATCCAGTTTTACCATCCACTTACGGTAAATCACAATTCCCTCGTCTACAAAAGGCACTAATGAATATTGAGACAAGTGGTACTACCCGTTTGACAGAATCTTTTAAGCATCTGGCTACTTACCAACCACAAGCCGGGGTTGTAATCATACTCAGCGACTTTTTGGATGCGGAAGGATACACCGAAGGTATTAATTCGTTAATGGGACGCGGATTTGCATTGATGTTTACTCACATTCAATGCATTGAAGAAACTGATCCACCACCTCATGGAGATTGGCAGTTGGAAGACGCTGAAACCGGTGAGACAAAGGAAATCACGATTAACGAAGAAACTATCGCACAATACCTAAATCGTCAAAAAGAATTCTGTGATAACTTACAACGCTTTTGCACAAGAAAAGGTGTCGGATATCTCCGTATACGCACAGATGCTGCAGTTGATACTGTAGTTATGCATGATATGACACGTGCAGGATTCATACAACGTAGATACTAACATTACAGAATACAAGTAAGGAGCAATCCTCATGCAGAAACAAATTGAACAAACTACTATAGAACTTATTCAAGGTGACATAACAAAAGCGGAAGTTGATGCTGTTGTTAATGCAGCTAACGAAAAACTCATCGGAGGGGGTGGTGTTGATGGTGCAATTCGTCGCGCTGGTGGTGATGCTGTTACCAAGGCATGCGACGTTATCCGAACACAGCAAGGAGGTTGCCCAACTGGCAAAGCGGTTATTACCACTGGAGGAAATTTACCCGCACAATACATCATTCATACCGTCGGTCCTGTGTGGCATGGAGGCAATTCAGGTGAGGCTGTCCTACTCGCAAGTTGCTATAGAGAAAGTCTTCAGTTAGCAGTAGAAAATGAGGTAAAATCAATTGCTTTTCCATCAATCAGTACAGGTGTCTACGGATATCCAACAGAAAAAGCTGCTGCTGAAGCACTTCAAACAATTCGAGACTTAACGGAAAGTGATGTTACAGTTCCCCCCAATATCCAGTTTGTTCTCTTCGATGACGCAACCTACAGTTGTTACGCAGATGCGCTTACCAATCTTTGAGTAAAACCATTGTCAATAATTTCATGGGTGTGTAAAGTTTTTGACACTGTTGCGTATGTGCCGGGTTTCCCCGCCCGTCCTTTTGTCTGAATCGCTGAACCCACTGAAAACGCAGAGGACGCGGAAAAGACTTCTTCTTTTAATGTGTTCCGCGTATTCTGTGCATTCCGTGATGCAGACAGCATCTCGGGCGAGGAAACCTCGCCTCTACGATATGTCTGAGCGGGAGGTAACCTTTTACCAGATACTTTACACACCCCGTAAATTGTGACGTTTTGCACGTCACAGTGACGTTTTGCAT
>VYFM01000637.1 GCA_009842375.1 Candidatus Poribacteria bacterium
GAGTGTATGTCATCCACATCAGTATCGTTGTATTGTAGGTCGGAGTGAGCGTAGTGAAGTCCGACACGTATCATTTCAGTGGGATTCAAATGTCGGACTTCGCTCCGCTCACTCCGACCTACGACGTAACTCTGCCTCAATAACCCAATCCAGAAAATCTTATAATCCCGTAAATCCTGGTTCAGACAATTCCCATCCTATTTTTCATTGACACCACTTCTCATCATGTTATAAAATAAAACAAAAATCGTAGTGGCGGTACCATCATATCCGCCAGCAAGGAGACAAAATGAAATCTTTACATACATTCAAGCAAATATTAACTACACTGCTTCTGCTTTTCCTTTTTATCCTACCCTTATCTGCAGACGAACACCCCGAAGAAGCACCACCCCCTCTCAAAAAATACGTTGAGTTCACACTCAGCGGCACCTACACCGACACAAAAGAGATGAGCTTTTTTGGTACATCTTCAACAAAAACGTTGCGTGGACTATTCAAGAAATTGGACGCACTTAAAAATGACGATGAAGTCGCTGGAATCATCTTCAAAATCAGTGGCATCGGTATAGGATGGGCAAACCTTCAAGAAATTAGAGAAAAATTAGATGAAATCCGAGAAACAGACAAAGAAATAATAGCCTATCTTGAGGGTGGTGGTAACGCACAATATCTCCTTGCTGCTGGTATGGATCGTATCGTTCTCATGCCCGTAGGAACACTCAATCTAATCGGTTTACGTTCTGAAATTTTATTCTTTAAAGGACTTTTAGAAAAACTGGACATTGAAGCGGATATGCTCTCAATGGGTAAATTCAAATCTGGCGTTGAACCGTTTACACGCGATAGCATGTCTGATGCTTTCCGTGAATCAATGACCGAATTACTTGACGATCTGTATAACCAAATGCTGACTAAAATCGCTGACGGTAGAGATGGAGTTACGCCAGAACTCGCAGCAAAGTTGATTGATAGCGGTCCCTTCACAGCGAAAGAAGCACAAGAATTAAATCTCGTTGATGAACTAAAATACTACGATGAACTGCTGGATGCAGTCAATGCTGAAAATGAGGGAGAGGCAGAAGTTGCACCAAAAGACACCGAAAAGAAACGAAAAGTGCCTGATATGAATAGTTTCGCTGGCATGATGCAGCTGTTCAGCATGCTCAATCCACAACAACGTGCGAAACCACGTCTTGCAGATAAGCAAATCGCGCTCATCTATGCAAGCGGTCCGATCTTACCCGATATCAATTCCCCTTTCCCCACAATGTCTATGATTGCACCAAAGGGATTAAAGGATGCGTTTAAGAAGGCGCGTAGTGACGATGCTGTTAAAGCAGTTGTGTTCCGCGTAGATAGTCCGGGTGGTTCCGCACTTGCATCCGACTTAATATGGCGAGAAGTAATGCTCACACAACGCAAAAAACCCGTCATCGTCTCTATGGCAAACTTAGCTGCCTCCGGTGGTTATTACATATCAATGGCAGCAGGAACAATAGTCGCACAACCCGGAACACTCACAGGTTCAATCGGTGTCTATGGCGGTAAGCTCAATATGAAAGGTCTATATAACAAAATCGGTCTGACAAAAGAAATTATCACACACGGGCAAAACGCCACAATCTATTCAGATTACGGCAACTTTTCATCGACAGAACGAGAACGTGTGGAAAAGATGATGAAGACGATCTATGACGAATTTGTTAACAAGGCAGCAGACGGCAGAAAAACAACATATCAAGAGATTGATGCTGTCGCACAAGGAAGAGTCTGGACAGGAAAACAGGCAAAAGAACTCGGACTCGTTGATGAACTCGGGGGACTTGAAACAGCACTAACAATCGCCAAAAAACAGGGAGAAATCGCCGATGATGACAAATACGACATCATCGTGCTACCTGAACAGAAACCTTTTCTTGAACAATTCTTAGAGAGCATGCTTGAAGTCCAGATGGATATTTCAGAGTCATTGCCATTGCAGTTAGCACAACAGCACCCGCTGTTCCCAATGCTAAAAGGACAATGGCATAGAATAATGACATGGGTAACTTTATTTGAAAATGAACGAGTAGTCACAGCACTACCCTATGATATTAATATTCGGTGATATATGGAAACCAATAACTATAACGTTGATATAACTGACGAACAGGTAACCTTCTTTCAGGAAAACGGATATCTGAGCATCCCGCAGATCACGACTGATAAAGAGATAGAATGGCTGAAGGGAATTTACGACGAACTCTTTACGGAACGTACAGGTGAGGAACAGGGACGCTATTTTGATCTCGCAGGTCCACGCGCACATAAAGGTAGAGAGACACTACCTCAAGTCTTGGGTCCAGAAGGGCAATTTCCTGAACTCCGTGAATCGATCTATTTTCAAAACGCACGCAGACTTGCAGCCAAACTGCTGAGTGTGGAATTGGAAAATGTCGGTGGTGGTGGACACATGATACTTAAACCCGCAAACTACGGCAACGAGACCCCGTGGCATCAAGACGAAGCATACTGGAACCCCACAGTCTTACCCCATAGTTTGAGTGTTTGGCTTCCTCTTGACGAAGCTACAATAGAAAGTGGATGCCTCCATTTTATCCCAAAATCCCACAAAGGCGATGTGCGTTGGCATCGGCATATCAACAACGATCCGCTTGTGCACGGCTTAGTAACAGATGATGTCGATCCATCAGAAGCAGTTGTATGTCCCATACCAGCAGGTGGTGCAACATTCCATCATTGTCGAACATTACACTATTCAGCACCCAATAGCACACCGCATCAACGTAGGGCGTACATCTTGGTTTTCAGCGGTCCTTCACAGAAATTAGAACAGCCTGAAGAACGTCCGTGGATAACAGAGGAACAGGAAGCACTCGCAAAACTAAAATCCTTAGCAGCAGAAAGGAAATAGGAATTTAATAGTAGTAGCGCGCTCCGGGAATACCAAAGAGTATTCATACCGTTGATTTGGGGAATACCTAAGGAAGATTAAAAAAATAATTCGGTAATCCAGCCCATAAAAAATATCGTAGGGGCGG
>VYFM01000283.1 GCA_009842375.1 Candidatus Poribacteria bacterium
CTCCAAATACGGTTCATTTCAGTGAGTCTCTCGTTATGTGAAATTTGATAGTTTGAGAAAAAGGAAAGATCAGGAAGGTTACGTGTTTTAGATACACTCAACTGTTTTTCACCAGCTTGTTCATTGAAACGGGATTGTGCAATTTCAGGTCGGTTCTCAAGTGAAGTTTCTATCAATTCATCAAGTTGGATATTGACTTCCCGCACCTCGAATGTGCCTTCTACTGAGATATTTTCAAAAAGCGGAATATTCAACAATGTTTTGAATGCATTTTTTGCGGTGATGACACCGTTTTTTGCCCGAACTAATTGTGACTCTGTATTTGCAAGTTGCACTTTTGCGCGGAGCACATCAAAATTGGTGGTGACACCAGCATTGAATGAAGATTCTGCTATTTTGAGTTGTTTTTTTACAAGTTCGACACCCTGATTCGCAACTTCTACAAATTCTTGTGCAATTAGTACTCGATAGAATGCCTCATTAACATCTAAACTGAGTTTATTGTAGGCTGCGTTCAGTTGATTTTTAGCCGCTTCGTATTGGAGTTTTGCGGCTTGGTATCCGTAGTAATGTCGCCCCCAAGCAAAGATGGGTTGTGTCAAATTGACAGTACCTTGAACATTATGATGTGCTCCAAATTCCAATTCAATTAAATCTGCTTCATTATCCGCACTCGGCATAGACATTGCATCCATCTCTTCTCCTGGGGTCGGAAACCCAAATCCTCCATCAGCAGAAATAACAGATTTTTGAACATCTTTAAAATAGGTATAGTTACCCGTCGCTAAAAGTCGTGGCAGAAGAACAGAACGAGCGATATTAATTTGGGTTTTTGCAGATTTCAAACTTTGTTCAGCAGCCTGAATCGCGAGATTGTTCTGTTTGGCAATTTCTATACTATCTTCAAGATTATAAATCCTGTGCTCTTCTGCAGAGATAGAAAAAGTCAATATAAATAGTAAAATGGTTCCAACCCAAGTTGAGTAATGGAACCGATATGAATTCATATATGGGGTATCCTCCATCAACGTTCATATTGAATCTCGTGTTTATCAGGAGATCATAGGGTATATTCCTATTCAACGTTAAATCAATTAATAGCGAAGGATTGTTGTAGAATCCCCGATGATCCACAATGTACCATTAGGTGATTTTACAATATCTCTCAGGTTATTCGTAGTTGGTGAATGATATTTCAACCAAGTTACACCACCATCTGATGTATATAGGATGGTCCCATTATCACCCACCGCCCATCCTTCTTTTTCAGAAGTAAAGAGAATTGCATTAATATTGTCTTGTGTTGGTACAGTCTGATCAATCCATGTATTTCCACCGTCAGTAGTGACCATAATTGTTCCTTGGTTACCAGCCACCCATGCATTTTGTGGATCAATCGCATACACATCTTGTAATTCAGCGAAACCGCTGGTAATTTTCCATGTCATGCCACCATCATTTGTTTGGGCAATTGTACCTGCAAAACCGACAATCCAACCGACATTAGCATCAATAAAATGAACCCCAAATAGATTGTTGAAACCAGCAAATCCAGTATCTATATCTACCCCTTTCCAAGTATCACCACCATCAGTCGTATGCATTACTTTACCAGTTTCACCCACTGCCCAAGCATTTTTTGACGTTCCAAAACTCATCGCATAACATGCCATAGCACTCTTCCAACTCATGTCACCACCAAACTGAATACGTGCGGCTCTACCGTGTCCTTCATCACCAGGATCGCTTACACTTTTCCAATTTTTCCCACCATCAAGTGTCTCAAGTAATGCTGCATTACTACCAACGATGTAACCTCGATTTTCATCAACAAAACCTACACCAAATAGTTCAAATACATCACCACTGTTTTGTGGAAACCAAGTATTACCACCATCATTCGTGTGTATAACACATCCTGCTAAACCGACTGCCCAGCCGAGTTTATCGTTTTTGAAATGCACAGCACGGAGTTCGTTTGCATTAGAGATAACATCCCATGTTTCTCCACCATCAGTTGTGTGTAGAATTGTTGCCTTATCCCCAACTACCCACGCCTCTTTAGCATTTATCATGTGAACACCTTGAAGACGGCAAGCAACGGGTCGGTAATCAAGTGAAGTCCATGTTGTTCCGCCATCCATAGTCCTCAGAATCACACCGAATTCGGCAGCAGCGATTCCAATATTCATATCAAAGAAATGTACATCCCAAATCGGTTCGGGCATTCCATTTGAATTTGGGACATTACTCTGTTGAACCTGCCAATTCATTCCATCTAAGGTTGCCACAACTGCACCACCAGCACCGACTGCCCAACCTGTAGAATCATCCAGCATTGAAATAGCATCAAGTGTATTTACAGTTGCACTTGTCTGAAAATCCCAATCATTTCCACCATCTTTTGTATGCAGTAAAGTGCCACCACCCCCTGCAGCCCAACCGACTTGAGGTGACATAAAGTGTATACCTTCTATGGTATTGTTAGTTCCAACATCTTGGGACTGCCAAGAGGCACCTCCATTGTCAGTATGCATGACAAAACCACCATCACCACAAGCCCACCCGTGATTTTCATCAACGAATGATACCCCTAATAAAGCTACTCGAGTATTAGTGGGTAATTTTACCCACTCTTGTCCACCATCAGTAGTTTTTAGTACTGTTCCATTCTCACCCACAACCCATCCAAGTTTAGGTGTGATAAATCGCACCTTCTTGAATTCTGTTTGAAAGGGTAAAGGTTGTCTCGGTTGCTGTTGCCATGTTTTACCACCATCGGTAGTATTCAATATTGTCGCATTTGCCCCGACAATCCAACCGTTGAGCATATCTACAAAAAAGATGTCATTGAAACTTGCTTGCCATTTTGATTCGCTAATCGTAACCCACTCCTTTTGAGCCATTACAAACGGAGTTGCAAGTAATAAAAAACTTAAGATGGCTAAAAATAAAAATCTCCGTTTCATCGGTATACCTCCTACACTATAATGTTATCCAATTTGACAATAATTGTTCGTCCATGCTTGTTATGCTCTATTC
>VYFM01000548.1 GCA_009842375.1 Candidatus Poribacteria bacterium
AAACATTTATCTTACACAAAGCGTTACAATTTTTATTGTGGTACAATTCAATGGGTTTATTGGCATTGACTTTAGCGAGTTGCCTCTTATACTTTGGGTTGGTCCTGGATTAGAGAGATAAAAGTAGTTGAAGAAACATCAATATTTGCGTGTATTCCATCATAGAGAAAACAGATGAAAAGAACATCACTATACGAAACACATAAATCGCTCAATGCCAAATTCACTGAATTCGGTGGATGGGAGATGCCGCTGCAATATAGCAGTATTGTTAAGGAACATCTTGCCGTTCGTGCAACTGCTGGTTTGTTTGATTTATCGCACATGGGAGAAATTGACGTTAGTGGACAAGGGGCGAATGAGTTGGTGCAAAAACTCTGTACTAATGATGTGAGTCGTTTAACTGATGGACAGGTGCTGTATACGCTTCTTTGCAATGAAACTGGCGGAATAGTTGATGACATTCTGGTTTACAGACATGCTGATAATGACTATACGTTGGTGGTCAACGCTGCTAATATTGAAAAAGACCACGCGTGGATAAAGAAGCAAAATGATACAGGTGCAGAAATAACTGATGACAGTGATGACACAACGTTAATCGCACTACAAGGACCACAATCAATAGACGTTTTAAATCCTTTCGTTTCAGAACTGGATGTTTCTGAAATATCGTTTTTTCGGTTTGTTGTTGGTGAGGTAGCAGGAATACCTACTGCGATTTCTCGAACTGGCTATACCGGTGAAATCGGATTTGAATTATATGTTAAAGCGAACCAGTCAGAAGATTTGTGGAATCCCCTCTTTGATGCTGTGATGGAATCAGGAGGATTACCAGTAGGACTTGGTGCGCGCGATACTTTAAGACTGGAAGCGGGATTACGGTTATACGGTATGGATATGGATGATAGGACTACACCTTTTGAAGCGGGTCTTAGTCGATTTGTTAAATTAGATAAGGGTGATTTTATCGGTAAGGATGTTCTTCTTGCACAAAAAGAAAAAGGTGATTTGAGACGAAAATTAGTAGGTTTCCAGATGCTTGATCGTGCTGTAGCAAGGTGTGGATATGAAGTCTATCAGGAAGGTAACCTTATCGGTAAAGTGACGAGTGGTGCGCCTTCACCGAGTCTAAAATGTAATATCGGTTTTGCGTCCATAACTCAAAACGCGAAGAAAACAATTGAAATTGATATCCGAGGGAAACTGCACCCCGCGAAAATCGTGAAGGTGCCTTTTATTTAGGGATAAACACAGAAAAGTAGTAGGCACATTCCGTGTGCCGTCTCTTGTTGAGGTAATAAAATGAGACATTATACTAAAATTTTATTGTGTTTCTTAAGTCTGGTGTTATTTCTCTCACTTTCATACGCACAGGAATTTCCCGAAAAAGCTGCAACGCCAGCGGAAGTTGACTTAATATCTGAAAAAGGAAAAGATTCTATAGTGCGTATAGTCGGTGGTAACTTTTCAATAGGAGGTATTGGGACAGGTTTCTTCGTAGGCAGAGATAAGATTGTTACCAATATACACGTTGTTGCAGTACCAGGTCTCTATTCCGCAAAACTGATGAACAGTAAGACAGTCTGGCGAATTGAAGAGGTAACTGCTTTTGATTTAAAGAATGACCTTGTCGTCCTAAAAATTGCAGATGAAGGTATACCACTTCCTCTTGGGAACAGTGATAGAGTCCAAACCGGTGAGTCTGTATATGCAGTAGGATTTCCAGCTAATTACACACATAGATACAAAATAACCGAGGGAATTATACAAAGCACTCAAAAGAACAATAAATGGTTTAGGATGACAGTTGATGTTTCTTCTGGAAATAGTGGTGGACCTATACTAAACAGTGAAGGTGAAGTCATTGGTGTTGCAACTGCAGTTTATGATTCTTATAGTTATGCTATTCCCTCAAACACGGTCAAAGCATTACTTACTGAAACTAAAACAGAATCTTTGCAACAGTGGCATAAGCGCGAAGTTATCCGTGCGGTCCAATATTCTAATATTGCACAAGAAAAATACCATGACAAGGACTATAACCAAGCAATAACATATTTAGATAAAGCTATTCAGTTAAATCCAGAGGATACCTTTTATTTTATGAGCCGTGGGGGTGTTAAGGATGTGCTTGGCAAGCATGATGACGCAATAGATGACTATAATCAAGCAATAAAACTTGATCCAGAGAATGTTCATGCATACAATGCTCGTGGTAACACAAAGAACTACATTGGAGACTATAAAGGTGCAAAAGACGATTATTCTAAAAGCATCAAACTTGATCCCAACAACGGTGAAGCATACAAAGTACGCGGTAATATAAATCTTAAACTAAAAAACTATCAAGCAGCATTTAAAGATTTTACTGAAGCGATTAGACTTGACCCACAGGATTTAGATGCTAACCTTAGTATCGCTGAGTATTACCGTGATAAAGGTATATTTGATAAAGCAGCTGAACACCTTCAAAAAACGGGTTTAATTACGGAAGACTCATGGATAGTCCTCGGTCCATTTAATAATATAGGTAGAATCGGTTTTGATACCGTATATATTCCTGAAGCTGCAACACATTTTGACACAACTGTAAAATACGACACCATAGATGGTAAGGTGGGTTGGCAGAAATGTTCAGATGATAAATTGGATGGCAATATTAGGTTTGGAAAAGATGTTGATTGGCGTGTTGCTTATGCATGGACAACCGTTACTTCACCTGATGAAAGGGAAGTCCAATTCCGTTTTGATAGCGACGATCAGGGAAAAGTCTGGCTAAACGGGGAAGAAGTATATGCGCATACAGAAACGCATAAAGCAATAATCGACAGATATATTTTCGCAGTAACACTTAAGACAGGTAAGAACAGTATCCTCGTCAAGGTGTGTGAGGAGAAAGATGGTTGGGGATTTTATCTACGGATTACAGACAAAAATGGACACGCTTTAGATGATTTGGAAATCTATCGTGCTATGCAGATTGGAAAATGATATTATATAAAAATGAGCAGTATACTGATTTTTTATCTCAAT
>VYFM01000448.1 GCA_009842375.1 Candidatus Poribacteria bacterium
GTTATATATTTTGCATTCCACATGTAATTGCCGACGGTCATGGAAAAACTGAACCAGTAAGTTATTACAAACAAATCCACCCGTTACTCAAACGGAGTTGTCAAGGATGTCATCATCCCGGTGATCCAAATGGAGACCTGATCGTAACGTCTTATGATGAACTGAAACGGGGTGGTATGGCAGGAGAAGCGATTATCCCCGGAAAACCTGAAGAAAGCCTTCTCATAGAACTTATTTCTGGTGACCCTCCTGCAATGCCACAAAACCAAGAACCACTTACGAAAGAAGAGATTGACCTTTTTAAACGTTGGATTCTGGAAGGTGCAAAAGATGATACACCCGAAGAAACAGACGGAATAGAGGGTGAAAACTATCCAAAATATACAGTACCGCCAGTTGTTTCAGCCATCGCTTATTCTCCAGACGGTTCAACACTTGCTGTATCAGGATTCAGCGAAGTATTATTGTATGATTCTAAGACTTATGACATCAAAGCACGATTGGTAGGTAAAGCGCGGCGCATTCAATCAATTGTCTATACTGATGGTGGTAAAATACTCGGTATTGCTGGTGGATCCCCCGCACAATTTGGTGAGGTGCAGCTATGGGATACAACTACAAACAAACCTATCAAAACAATACGTTCCACTTATGATACTATCTATGGACTCTCATTCTCACCTGATTCCAGCCGTGTAGCCTTCGGATCATCCGATCATACGGTCCGAGTTATTTCTATTGCAGATGAAAAGGAACTTGTTAAATTTGATAACCACAGTGATTGGGTTTTCGGCACGGTATTTTCTACGGACGGAACACATTTTGTGAGTTGCAGTCGTGATACCGCACTCAAGTTGGTTGAGGTAGATACAGGATCATTTGTTGATGATGTGAATTCAAGTAACAAAGGTTACGGAGAAATCAATGCTATTGCGCGCCACCCAAATGCAGACCAGGTATTAAGTGTTGGCGAGGATCGAATCCCCAGATTATATAAGATGTTCCGTGAAATACGAAGAGATGTTGGAAATACAGACTTCAACCTAATCAGAGCTTATGAAGCACAGTCAGGTTCAATAGATGCTGTGGCGTTTTCTGCAGATGGAAGCAAATTTGCTGTCGGAAGTTCCTCAGGTGAAGCACGTATGTATAATGTAACAGATGGTAAACGCTTATTATCTGTGCAAGGTGATACCGTTGGTGTATTTGCACTTGCATTTCATCCTGATGGAACAAAACTCGCTACAGGTGGTTTTGATGGAAAGATCCGTGTATTTGACGCTACCTCAGGCAAACAACTACACATTTTTGTGTCCGTACCAATAGAAACCGAAGCAAGCGAGGAACTTACTTTAGCTGTGTCGGGTATGACGTGAGGGCTTTGCGTAGAAAAAGTGCAGGATGCACTTACAAAACACCAGAATGTAATCAGTGCTGAAGTTTCTCTCCCAAATCAGGCGGTTGTTAAGGTGCGGAAGAATAAAGTTACACTTGATGAACTTACAGATGTAATTAAGACTGCAGGTTTTTCTGCTACGAAAAAGTAACTGAATCAATATGTCTGTTGAAACGCCAAATATTTTATGGATATGCACAGATCAACAGCGTTATGACACGATAGGGGCATTAGGAAATCCTTATGTATCAACACCAAACATAGATAGTTTAGTTGCTGAAGGTGTTGCATTTACACATGCCTATTGTCAAAGTCCTATATGCACACCGAGTCGTGCAAGTTTTTTGACAGGTATGTATCCGAGTGCGGTTCATGTCAATGGTAATGGTAACGATTATTTTCCGAATACATTTCCACTTGTCACGCGGACACTTGCTGACATAGGATATGATTGTGGTTTGATTGGTAAATTGCATCTCGCGAGTGCTTTTCGTAGAATAGAGCCGCGAGTGGACGATGGTTATCGGTATTGGCAGTATAGCCATGCCCCCCGAGATGACTGGAAGGAAGGTCACGATTACGCTGATTGGGTTCGTTCAAATGGATATGTCCTTGGCGAGTTAACCCAGAATCCTGAAGGCGTTCCAGCAGAATTACATCAGACGACTTGGTGTGCAGAAAAGACGATTGAGTTTATCCGTGAGGAACGCGATGGACCTTGGCTTGCAAGTGTCAACATATATGACCCACATCCACCTTTCAATCCACCTCAGACATATAGAGAACAGTTTAATCCTGCAGACATGCCAGAACCGCTTTTCAAGGAGAGTGATTTAGAACAACAAAACCGACTGAGTAAGATAGATTTCCAGTCAAAAGTCCGTACACCTGATGAATTAGATATACGGAATCCTATTTTACCACAATCTCCGCGTAATACAACGAAGCCTGAATTAGTAGGTAAAAGGGATACTAAGACACTCAAAGCTGCGTATTATGCAATGATTAAGCTGATTGACGATCAGTTGGGTCGGATACTGGAAGCATTGGATGAAACAGGACAACGTGATAACACCGTAATTATATTCACAAGTGATCACGGTGAGATGTTAGGGGATCACGGACTTATCCAAAAAGGATGTCGGTTCTATGAAGGCTTGGTTAGAGTGCCGTTGATTTTCTCATGGAAAGGAAATTTTGAGAGTGGTTTAATAAGCGATGCACTTGTTGAACTTGTTGACAAAACCCCGACACTCTTGGAATTAGTGGGTTTAACTGTTCCTGAAGGGATACACGGAAGTTCGTTATTACCTATTCTCCGTGGTGAAGCAGATGCAAATCATCATCGGGAATTTGTCCGGTGTGAATACTATGATGCCCTTGACCAACGTGACCATTCTTACGCAACAATGTATCGGGATAAACGTTATAAGTTAGTAGTATATCACGGACATGAAGAGGGTGAACTCTACGATTTGGTAGATGATCCCGATGAATTTAACAACTTATGGTATGCTACTGATAAGCAAGATATTAAATTTGATTTGATGAAAAGAAGTTTTGATTCCTCAATGTTGGCAATGGATAAAGGTCCAAAACGAGTTGGACCAATGTAAAAAAACAAATATAATTC
>VYFM01000483.1 GCA_009842375.1 Candidatus Poribacteria bacterium
TACCAGTAAATAATGATTACATTGTAATTAAGGTGAAATATGAAACTGGGACACCCGGATATTCTCGAGAAATCACTGAAATTGTTGATGGGATTGGGAATGTAAATCGGGTTCTTGGTCTTCCTATATCTTCCGGAATTCCTAAACGGGTTGATTTTGTGATTCCTGATATACCACCTCCGAATTTTGGGAATCAATAACTATTACTCAAACTCTCCTCTAACCGTTAATGCGCTTGCCACTGACAGATAATCTCTTCCTTCTTCAACCCTGTCGTTATTATAACTTACACCCAGATGCAGATTTGCAGTGAGATGATCACTGAGTTTGTAGCCCACGCGTAATGTTGTTTCATACCGTTCGGAACGTTCCTCTCTATTGGCACCGTAGTTTTCACGTCGGATGGCTAAAGAAAGAGTATTGGTCAGGTCAAGATCATGCTTTAAAGGAATCCTACCGAATATAGGGATACGGATTCCTCCTTCGGTATTGTAACGGTAATCAATACTGAAATTAGGAGTTACAATAAATGCGTTACTTTCTATACCGCTGCGTAAGTGATCGCGAAGAGTTGTGCGTATACCCAATGATGTTCGTGTCTTTTCATTCCATTTATGTAACCAACTCAGCGATGGCGTATGTGCAGAACTATCAGAGATAGTAACATCAAGGTTTTCAGTATTCTGTTTCGTAAAACTATATCGTAATTGGAAACTTGTTGCTTGTTGAGCATTCAGTTTTATATCCGCTTCGTAAGTTTCAGTATGTGTTAAATAGGTCGTAGCATAACTTTTACGAAAACTATCTGATGTACTAAGGTTAGTCCCGAAGGACAACCATTTCAAAGGATCGACGTTTGTGCGGATTGTGTATCTATTACTTTTCCGTGAATTGGTGCGTTCTTCAGCATCTTCTTCCAGATTCCAAATATCTATAAAGTTTTGACCAGACATGAGTTCACGGAATGATTCATACGCATTGTAATTTGCACTTGTATTAATCGTGAGTGTATTGATTATCCTTTGTACAAAACCTTCCTTTTTAGGTTGTTGTGGAGCAGGTTGACCTTGTACATTCGTGTTGTTGGTAACTTGTTTTTGATCCATTTCTGCTTTATCACGGTTTATCCAATCGCTTTGATCCTCGGATATTTTTTGGATTTGAGCTTCATCAATATCATTATCACGCAATTGTTCAACTAACTGTTTCTTCGGTTTTTGTGTATTTGTTCCTTCTATTGTATTAACTGTTTCAGTTTCCTTCGTTTCAATAATTGGTTCTTCCTTTTTAAAAAGCCATCCGAACCATTTCTGTATACGTAAATTCAGACCGAGGTTGACATTACCGTTGATTGATGCATCCTTTTGCGTTGTGAACCAGTTTTCTCTGAAACTTGCACGACTTGTCACCGTTGGACGTAGACCGAACAGATCCCGGTTTAGACGAGGTGTCAGAGAAATACGATGTTCGCGTTCTGCAATTGTGAAATTAGGTTCCATTTCCTCATCGGATTCGTCTTCAGTTGGTGTATTTGGGTCTGTTCCCCCTGCACCAAAAAAGGTAGGTCTATAACGACTCTGATCACGTTTCTCAAGTGTCCTGCGTATCTCATAACGTGGATTTAGACTGAACGCATTGATGGGACTTATGTTGAGTGTGAATGAACCGCTATCTGTTTTTTCATCTCGATTTCTACCGTAACCGTAGCTATAGTAGGAAGAAGTTGTTGTAGATGTATCAGTAGCAGTTTCTGGTTTTGCGATTATATCCTCATGCCGATACAGCATATTAAAACCGAGTTTAGATCCTAAATTGTAACCAAATGATCCTGTATAAAGATGGCTAATCTGTGTGCCTTGTCGTTCATTCCAAAAATCTTGATAGTTGTAGGCAAAGCCGAGGTTTGGATAAGGATTTCTATTAAAATTCACCGATATATCACGGTTTAGGGACTCACTCTTACCACTTTGGAATGTGGTGTAACTTCCACGTTGTGCTTCTGTTTCAGATTCCTGCTCACGAATAGAATATCGAATTGGTAACCAAGAGAATAGTGTTATATCCGCATTGATATTGTAATCATTATTGGTTGTGCTATATCCACGAGATGACAAACGTTGTCTCCCGATTTCACCTGCACCGCTCTCAAAATCTTTGTCTTGACTTGCATAACCTCCTTGCAAACGCACAATAGATCCGAGTGATACAGACATATCACCGCGACGTGCCCAACCAGAACGGATGAGTGGGTCACCAAGGTGAATTTCATTCACCCATATCTCGCCACTTATTTCTCTGTCGGTATCGTTACGAATCCCCAGCAGGATTCCACCGATATTCTTTACACTTAGTCGCGTACTACTCACACTTGCTCCTGTGCCTCTAACTGTAAAACCATCTGGATGTCCATCAGGCGCATTTTCTTCAGGAATAGGTTGGACGTTCTGAGGGACTATGTCTGTATCAACGTTCGGATCCTCAATCCTGTCAGGATAATCATTTTTGGTGTTATCACGCAGATCAATTTCTATTAATTTCCACCCATCAAAGTCAATCGGCACGGAGTATTCATAGTAGTCGGTTAGATTCTCAAAGATGTTTACATCTTCCTGTTCGGGTTGGTTGAGAAATGGGTCAGAACTGTAAAATGAACTTCTGTAACCTGTGTTAACACTTGGGGCAAGTTGTAACACGAAGGTCATATCGCTATTGTCTCCATATAACCAAAATCGTAATGTATCGTGCCTACTAAAGTCCTGTCCCTCACTCTGAGTGTAGCCTCTAAGTTGTTTAGAAGTGATACCGTATGAACCTGGGAATAGATAATATTCTAAACTAAGTGTCTGTTCACGCTGTTGTTGTGTTTGAAATGCCTGTGTTGTCGCTGTAAACGGATGTAATTTCCTAAATAGATCATTATTTTCTATTTCAAGATACGCAGTCTGATAATCGTCGAAACTGAAGTTATCTTTTGTACCTACAATGAATTTCTCCAATGTATCTTCACCAACTTGGCTATCTGCAAGTC
>VYFM01000487.1 GCA_009842375.1 Candidatus Poribacteria bacterium
CGATATAGGTGAACAAGGAATTAGTAATGTTGATACCTTAACAAGAACTACATATAGTATAGGACATCCTGTACTATATATGACACAATCTTAGAGAGAAAAGGGTGCATAAAAGGAACTGTGGTTAGGGTTATTTAGTTTTAGGTCTTGTCCATTTTCGTTAAGTAGTCGTGATTTAGAAGTGGCTTCTACAGCGGAATGATCATTTTGAAAAACTAAAATATTTGGTCAAGCTCTTCAGTTGTAAGAATAATTTCTAGATTTTGAATTTACGACATGGATCTGAGAGACATCCAGTTTCAATGTTAGATTGACAAATAATATGTAAGGTCTGGGAGGCGTAGATGCTGTCACTTGATAGTTTGTATTCTAGCAGTTCTGACTTCTTCGGAGTTATCTGCAAGTGTTGTGTGAAATATTCCTCGTTTCTCTGTACCAATGTAAAGCATACCGCAACTGACAGATAGAGATATAACTTTATCTGGAATATTGGCTGAGATTTGTTCCCATCTACTGCGTAGATTTAATCTGTAAATACCCATATCACCAGCACCATAGAAATTGGTTCCGTCCAAAGCAAATTTATCTATAATAATAGGTGTTCGGGTATTATCCGTTAACATACGCCAATGGTCTCCATTTAGTGATGACAATACACCTATATCAGTAGCAACATAAACCGTTGACCCAACAAATGTAATATCCTTGATATGAGAAAAACTTGATGGAATGATTGACGTGACATCCCGCCAACTGTTACCGCCATCAATTGATTGGAATAAACTACCATCCCGCTTACCGGCATAGACAACTTCTGCTGAAGCTGCTAATTTGAATCCTTTGTCCAATCCACCATCAATATATTTATCAGCGTCTGTTAATCCAGTGTCTATCATTTCTGTGTTACCAATAGTCCATTTTAATAGTCGACGCATGTATTCTATGTAGAAAGTTTTGCCACTAACAGCGAATCCACCGGATTCCAGGTAAACATCTCCAATATCTAAGATGTTTGTGCCTTTTGCATTATCACCTTTTGCCCCCAGTTTGGGAGTAGATATCTTATGAACTATTGAGAATACGTGGTCGTCAAGACGTAAACGAAAAATATGTAATTCCTTTCCTCTTGGCACAATTCCGTAAAGTTCGTTGTTGGCAATTACCAATTTTGAGTCAGGAAAATAATTAACGGGTTGATTATCATTGTTCGTTAGTTTTGGAGTGTACTCACCGTAATCAATGTGAACTTCTTCCCACGAACTTCCATCATCAACTGATTTGAAAAACCCAGTCCCAGTATATACATAGAGAATATTATTAAATGCCACCAAATCTCGTACTTTGGTTTTTGACATTCCATTCATGAATGAGTGCCACGAGTCACCACTATCAATTGTACGAAGAATACCTGATTGTCCCACATTGTAAAAAGTATTCTCATTCACGGCTATGACCGAAGTATATTTTGATGGAAGTAAATTAATGTCAAATCCGAGTTTTATCCATGTTTGCCCACTATCCATTGACCGGAATGCTGGAATACCGAGTACCAAAAGTGTTTTATCAACAACGGATATTTTTGTAGGACCTATAAATGATGGTCGCTTGATAAAAGAGTTATCTTTAGGTGTAATTTCACGCCACGTAACCCCTGAATTCCCTGAGTGGTAAATCTTCCGAGACATTTTGTCCGGTGTGTTTGATTCAAAAAAATCCGGACTAAGAAAGTCTGGACCTGTTACAACATAGAGATTGTTTTCAAAAACAGCGATGGAGTGAACAGTTTTTAATGGATCTACTTGCAAACGATTCCAAACTCCTGAATTCAAGCGATAAAGACCTCGATTTGTTCCTATAAACACAGAGTTACCAACTAGTGCAACTGCTGTAACTCTTTGTCCTGTCAATCCGTTATTCAAAGGAAACCACTTTCTACCGGCATCAGCAGATCGAAAAACACCTTCATCTTTCAAGGCAAGGTACATTATTAATTTTTCTTGCGTATTTACCCTTATTATTAACCCAATAGCATTACCTTTGGGTCGTGAGCAGAATCTGCGCCACGTCTGACCATTATCTGTTGAAGCAAATATGTCATTCGTGTTGACAGAATAGATAATGCCACGATGCTCAGTTATGGGTGACCGGTGAGTGTTAATTGGAACATTCGTGCTAATATTCATCCAAGTTGTTCTATCTTTCGCTAATCTATAAATACCTGTTCTTGAAACTGCATGGATGTTATTTTTTGAAGTCGCAAAGAGGTTAAAGGAAACAGGGGCTTGCGGTCCATTTGTCTGTGTCCACTGCACAGCTGAGGAATTAAGACCGTTTTCTTGCGTATTAGTAACCAAATCGTCATCAGAAACTGTTGTACTAGCACCATCTCTACTACTATCAATAACGCCTCTTCCATTTTTGTGGTGCTCAGTTGGTATAGAAACAATATCAATATTTATCGGTGATTCAACGATTTCAATAGTCGGTTCAGAGAATGCCTCAAAATCATACGGCTGCTGAAAGTGTGCGATATATTGGGGCATTGTTCCCAGCATCAATAAAACTAAGACAGCAGCTGTACCAAAAGCTGTCCAAGGTAATATAGGTTTTGCTACTGGTGGCGAGGGTTTTATATCAACGATTCGCCTCATGATATTCTCGGTTAGATCCGTAGCTAATTGGACACTTCGAAGTTTTTCGGTAATTAATATTTCCTCATTTCCTTCTAAACGGTTTCGTGCACGGCGAAGTCTACTTTTAATTGTGTTCAATGATACACCTAAGAATTTACTTATCTCAAGTGCATTCATCTCACCGAGGTGATAGAGGGTCATTACTGTCCGTTCACTCTCTGGTAATTTTGCCAACAGCTTTTTGACGATTGTGCTGTTGCACATGTCAGTTTCCATTTTTCGTTTTTCTAATTCATAATGTGCATAAGAAGAATTTTCTATTTCTTCTGCTGGAGTGTCTTCTATTGATTGAATTAAAGATTTGTTTCTATTAATCCAATTAATGCAAAGG
>VYFM01000167.1 GCA_009842375.1 Candidatus Poribacteria bacterium
GAGTCATGTCATGCAAGATCCTTTATTCCATTCTTACACATTTGGTGACCAAGAACGTAAAGAATTAGATTCTGTGGGTCACTATGTCCTACCAGAACTCCTGACTGAGAGTGCTCGTGAACGATTGACAGAATCATTGGCAAAAATTCAATCACTTATACCTGGTTGTAAAGAAGGGCATGAACCCAACCGATTTTCTGCGGAATATGATTCCTATCTTGAAAGTTTGATCCCGCATCCGCAAATGTTACAACTCGCCCGAGAAGCACTTGGTGAAGATATTCGGTATGATCACTGTGTTAGTCTAAATCGTCATGGTGGAAATGGTGGTATAGGATGGCATAGCCACGGATATTCAGATGATGATCCGAGATACGGTTTCCTTCGTATCTTCTTCTATGTCAACGGATTTGATGTAGATGATGGCGGATTGAAGGCAGTTCCCGGTAGCCATCTTTACCGAGATGGTAGAATTCACGGTGGAACAGATGACATCCTGAGAGAAGGATGGTTAGCTGACAAAACCCATCCTGAGACAGGTGAACTGTTACAGATTCAGACCTTGTCAGTACCAGCAGGAACAGTAATCCTAATGTGGACTCATGCTGCACATGCAGTAACACCCAGAAAACCGGATAGTGATACACGCTGGACCGTCGTTTACGCCTATCGTAATCCTGGAAAACCATCTGGAGCCCGTTGGATAACACCTGAATTTGAACAAAAACCGATCCCCGGTGCAGAAGGTTTAATGTCCCTATATTAAGATGATAAAGGAACTCTATAATCCACCATAAAATGCGATAACATTGGATCTTTTATGCTACAAAAACCAATCTTTCATTCTTACACCTTCGGAGATGAAGAAAGAAAACAATTTGATCATGATGGTCATTTTATCTTACCTGAACTCTTGACGAACGATGCTCGTGAACGATTGATAGAATCTTTAGTCCATATTGAATCCCTAATTCCTGGCGGTAAAAAAGGCTATGAACCCAACCGTTTCGCCGCAGAGTATGACAGTTATCTTGAAAGCCTGATACCACATCCTCAGATGCTAAAACTTGCACGGGAAGTTCTTGGTGAAGATATACGATACGATCACTGTGTTAGTCTTAATCGTCCAGGTGGGAATGGGGGAATTGGTTGGCATAGTCATAGTTATTCTGAAGACGATTCTCGATATGGTCTTGTGCGAATTTTCTTCTATATTAACGGTTTTGAAAAAGATGATGGAGGATTGAAGGCAGTCCCTGGCAGTCATCTATACCGAGACCCTAAAATACACGGAGCAACCGATAAGGCATTACGTGAAGGATGGTTAGCAGGTAAAACCCATCTTGATACAGGTGATCCATTAGAAATTCAGGAATTATCAGTACCACCAGGAACAGTCGTATTGATGTGGACACATGCAGCACATGCTGTAACACCCAGAAAACCAGATAGTGACACCAGATGGACCATAGTGTATGCATATTATAAACCCGGTAAAGATCCTGGTGTAAGGTGGATTACACCTGAGTTCGAAAACAAACACATCCCAGGGGCAGAAGGATTGATGTCTCCTTATTAGCAGCAATAGGAACACACCGAATTTACATATTAACATGCAACAAAAGAAACCCAACATTCTATTACTCATCAACGATGAACACCGTCCAGATGTCCTACCTATAGAAGGCAACGCAGCCATCCGCACACCGACTCTCTCTCGGTTCATAGATGAAGGCACGTACTTCCGCAATGCTTACACATCATCGCCTGTCTGTGTTCCTGCACGGCAAAGTTTTCTCTCAGGTCTTTATCCACGCAACTGTGGATGCCTAAACTTTGGCGACCCTATGCCAGCAGAAGTCCGAACCATTCCAGGACATCTTGGGAACTACGGTTATTATTCCTGCTGTGCTGGTAAAATGCACTTTGTTGGTACAGATGTTATGCACGGATGGCAAGAACGGATTGGACGCGATATTATTGGAAACAACGGTTACCCATATCCTCCTGTTAAAGATGAGCATACAGCACAATTTGAAAGAGAACCTGGCACTGGAATGAAACGAGACAAATGTGCTCAAGAGATACGTGATGCACAACCGGGAATTGGTCATTGGATGCTACATGATCAATATAATGTAGATGGTGCATTACTTTTCCTGGAAGAATATTTTGTCAATGCATCTTATGACCGTCCCAGAGCTAACCCGCTATGCATGGCAGTAAGTCTCATCGCACCACACTATCCTTATCAGTGTCCACTTGATCTATTCAATTATTACATGCAACGTGTGGAACCGATTGTTGAGGAACCCAATGATAACTTTGACTACGACAACTTTTTTAGGGTACAGATAAATAAGGATGTTACCTACCGACAAGCGCATCGAGCTACCGCAGCGTATTACGGTATGATTGAGTGGATGGATGCTCAGTTTGGAAGAGTTATTGAGAAATTGGAACATCTGAATGTACTTGACGATTTTATTATCGTCTTTCTATCTGACCACGGTGAGATGCTCGGTACAAAAGGATTGTGGGAAAAGCAGAGCTATTTTGAGGCATCTGCGCGAGTTCCTCTTTCAATCTGGTATCCAAAAAAGTTTGGTGTTGAACCAAAAATAATTGAACAAAATGTATCCTTAGTTGACCTTTTTCCAACACTATGTGAGTTAGCAGAAATCCCTGCTCCAGAAGAAATTGATGGAAAATCACTTGTTCCGTTGATAGAAGGAGATACCACTGACTGGAATAACACAGTTTACAGCGAACTGTGGCGCGCTATTAACGGTCCTTCTGTAATGGTTAAAGAAGATAGCTTGAAGTATTTTCGTTTTGACAATAATAAAGGATGGCAAGACCAACTCTTTGATCTATCAAATGATCCTGATGAGTGTAACAATCTGATAGACCATCCCGATTATACCGATATTCTTTCAAGACTACGTACCAAAGTAGATGCATTACCCAATCCGCGTCAAAAGGATGATAATAACAGTTTCATTGATCCGCACTT
>VYFM01000014.1 GCA_009842375.1 Candidatus Poribacteria bacterium
GAACGGAAACATCATTGATATTTCAGATGGTCGTAACTATCCGTTCGGAAAACGCTTTTGTCAAGCGGGTCAATTTGATGCTGAACGGCAGGTGGTTTTCAATTCTTGCCTGATTGCTCCTTCCTTTACATTATTCGGGGCATCGTTCGGGGCACCAATAGTAGACTCAAATACTAAACGTTTGGTGGCAATGTATGTTAATCATGAAGGTGATGGCGAGGGTATCTTTAACAGAATTGCTGTTGCTATACCAATGCAAGAAATTGGTGATTTGGGTATAGAGGGTTATGCAGTTTATAGCGACGATAAAATTGCAACAACTTGGTCTAATATTAAGAAGCAGGTGTTACAAAAATAATACGATTTCTAAATGATTTAGTAGCGAACGGCATTTGTCCGTTAGGTTGAGGCACGAAACCCAACGGTCAGAACTATATTATGGTGTGCAGTCCGCTTTCTGTCTGAATCGCGGATGACGCGGAAAACACGGATGAACACGGATTTATGTGTCCTCACTTCCAAAGTGCATTTCAAAAAATAAACCTAAACTTATCAATGGGTCCTGAGATTCAAACTCACAATCCGCGTCCATCCGCGCAATCCGAGTCATCCGCGATTCAGACAACAACCTCCACAGCAATCTCATCAGGATCGGTATCACTACTCGGCACACCCTTAAACGCCAACTCCCGTGTAATCGGACCCCGACTATCCACACCAATACGCGGCGATGCCGTCAAATATCCTACTGGCAACGAGAACGACTGCGAAAACTGCTTGCCCTCCTCATTCCAGTAATAACACGACGCTTTCAGACTACGTGGCACATTGTCGCAGAACACTTGCGACCACATCTCGCCAGTCGTCTCATCCACCTCGTAATAGACGGTTGTCGTCAATGTGACATTCCTGCGTTCCCCAGTCGGTGCGACTGGCAACCGATAACGACTCGCCTTCACACCCGGCAGAAAATCGAGGTTTTGATTGATGTTCAGCGATAGGTTCGTGAATATCAGACACTCACCTTCCACCTCCAACAATCCACCCCAGTTCGGATAGAAAACATCCGTGATGAACGGCTTTTTTGACAACGCATTCGTGATTTTGAACGTCTCCGTATCGGAACCGACCTGCCGATTTGGGTGCATCTTTCGCGCAAGTATCTCCATCTGTAGACGGATATTTTCCGCTATCGTGAGCGTGGCATTGACAGGCACCGCACCCTCCGCAACAGCAGGCACATTCCCACGCACCAGCTGCATCGTCCAACCGGGAAAGATCGCATCGTTATTCTTGAAAACAGACGCGTTCTGACCGGGTTTCGCAGTGATTGTAGTCGTTGTCGTTGCAGCATTGATCGTGGTCGCCTCTGGCACATTGAAAACAACCTTGTCCACACGGGCAAAATACTTGCTTGTCGTTGCCACACCGCCAGTAAACGCAAGTCCTGTCTCTTTCATCGGGAGCAGTGCGTCAGATTCCAAACCGACCCGTCTTTGTCCGAACACATCTACCGTGCCGAGATCCGCATCTGCGGGGAGTGCGTGATCAGTGGTATCCGTGCTGACAAGTGCGATTTCAATTTGTCCCGGTGTCGTCGGTGCGGTAGTTGGATCTGTGATGGTTTTTGCGAAGGTGGTGTTTGTATAGACTTCTGTATCGGCAACTGCGGTCGCTTTCGGTGCACCGCTATTGATGATACCGCGCCAAAACTCATCCATCTTATCAATATAGAGTTGCGTCTCAATCGTGCCGCTACCCCAGAGTTGTCCTTGTTGGTCGCGTGTATCGGAACGTCTCCCAGCGATTGCCTCGCTTGCCTGTAGTTCAGACTCCAAGTCCAATCCGAGTGATGTGAACGGGTATCTGTATTGGATGAATTTTGTCACATCTGTGATAGGTGTTTGGCTATCTGTTTGTCGTGCGATGGCAAACCAAGAGTGGTCGCCAAGTCGTGGTGTAAGTGTCATTGTTTCTCTCCTTGATTATAGTATTTAGTTGTCTGCTAAATAGTATATCCGAAGGAGACAGGGTGGCAGGGGTGAATCGTGTGTTGGGAACAATAGATTTCTAATAGATATGGGGTGGATATGGGATTTTGTGTGTTGTCTGAATCGCGGATTACACGGATTACGCGGAGGAACGCGGTGAAGACCTTTTTGTATCAAGTGTGTCTTACAGTATTACGTGTCAACAGGTCCAAAAAACATTACAGCATCAGAAAACCAGCTGCTTTCATCCGTGAAATCCGCGTAATCCGTGACTCAGACATTCCCTACGTTATACAGACAGTTGTGTGTATCCTAATATCACTTGCCGCCAAACCGCGAACCAATACCGATAACCAATGCATATTCGGTAGCAAACTCCTCAGCAACATACACCCGCTGGAATTGTGCCTCTGTGCGAAGGGCAAATGAAGACCCAATACGCCACTGATAACCTACACCAAGACCGAAACTTGTTAGAATGTCGTCGCCATCAAAAAAGTATTCGTCATTGCCATTAAGGATCGTTTGAGACACCCGTCCAAGTAGATATGGCGAAGACGCGGCGCTGTCCATAAAGAAAAACGCCACACGACCACCGAGATAGACGGCTGTTATCCCTGTAGTATCACTTCCGTCTGAATATGTTTCAGTAACCGACAGTCTACCATAGCTGAATTCCGGTCCGAGTGAAAAATATTTACTTGGATACCAAGTGAAGTAAAGTGAAGTCGGAGAAGCCCCTACATACATAAATGATGTTGGTAAATGCGTAATGGTCAAATTAAAATCGGAATCCTCATCAGGAACAAGACGTGACAAACCGAACTGTGTTCCCACCTCAAAATCATTCGCAGATGCAAAATGTATAGGTAGGAAGAAGGAGAGAAGTAAGGTTAAACTAAATATTGACGCAATATATTTTATTTTTCTCTTTATTTTTTTCATTGAAATTTCCTTAGGTGATCTTTGGTGATATGATTGATTGATTCGACATATCTCTCGCCGGTCGGAGCCAGTT
>VYFM01000179.1 GCA_009842375.1 Candidatus Poribacteria bacterium
TTACTGGTATGCAATTATCAAATCGGTATTTACCGATAGAGTTCGTTAAAACAGGTTCAATTTTCTTAGCAAAGTCACTGTAAGCTATAGAAATTTCAATATTGTGCAATCGGTTTGTATCTCCATCTTCCCTGGTAACTTGTCCATAGATTGTTCCCTCAAAAAAACTACCCCATACCTCCATTGATTTTCCCCATAACGAAAATATAATCACTGCAGTTCCGAGTAAAATCCACGGCAAATGGTGAAGATTGAAGGTTGAGCGTACTGGTCTGGGAGTTTCAATAGTATTCTGTGGAGAATTTGGTATAACAAGGTCAACCTGTTTTGAATTACCTGACGATATGGGTAATCCAAAAAAAGGAATTCCAAATAACCATCGGACATCTTCAATTTCACCTACGTTCTCTGATATTACTTCATCATGTCCAACAAACGCTTTTATGATAATACGACTCCCAACGGGAACTTTACAGTCAAAAGAATATTTACCATTAATGTTAGTTAAAACAGGTCTTACTATTTTCATATAGTTATCAGTTGTGAAAGCAATCTCAATATTTTGAACCTGTCGCGGTAGAAGTTTTCTATCTTCTATAAAAACAGTACCAACAACCGTTCCAAAAAACAACCTACGCCAGATTAGTGTTACAATACCCATAAGGATAGCAATACCTAAGAACACAAAAAATTCAAAGCGATGAATAAAGCGACCATATCCCAATCTTTTTGCAATAGTTATGATAATCCCAGATATTATACTCCAAACTATCCAGTCAATGACAGGAGACCAACGGTTATTAAAGATTGGGTGAACGGATTTTGTTTCTTGCATTTTGTGTCCTTAAGATTACATATTTAATGATAGAGTCAATACTATTCTTGGCTGTGGGGAGTGGCGTTTGAGCAATGGGGCGTACTGGATTTGAACCAGTGACTTCTACCGTGTGAAGGTAGTGCTCGTACCCCTGAGCTAACGCCCCGAATGAAAGGGATGGGCCCACTAGGACTCGAACCTAGGACCAGTCGGTTATGAGCCGACGGCTCTGACCACTGAGCTATGGACCCATTATGATTGTAATTATACCTTGTTATCTAAGAAAAATCAAGTATTAATGCTAAACAATAGTGTAGTTAAATAAATATGGAAATTGTGTTTATTCAATGAAACCGCGCAGTCTATGGCTGCGGACGGGATGTCGGAGTTTACGGAGTGCTTTTGCTTCAATCTGTCGGATACGTTCACGAGTGACATCAAAGACGACACCAACTTCTTCAAGTGTTTTTGGATAACCAGTAGTGATGCACAGTGTTGCAATTCGTTTACGAGTTGTTTCTGACAATAACGGATTCACAGTATCGTCCTCAATACCGAACCGAAGGACAATCACTTCCCGTTCCCGTTCTGACAGATCAGCAAGGGCATCTTGAATGCGTTCTTTGAGAATACTTAATTCAGCCTCTGTTGCAGGTGATAGGACACTTGCGTCTTCAATAAAATCGCCTAATTGGCTATCATCATCGTCATCGCCAATTGGTGTTTCCAGTGAGACTGTTTCTGGAACAATCCTAAGAACTTCTCTAACTTTTTCTGTTGGAATACCCATATCCCCAGCGATCTCATCTGGTGTAGGTCTCCGTCCTAATTCCTGTAATAGAGATCGTTCCGTCCTTTTCATTTTATTTATTCTTTCATGCATATGAACAGGTATTCGGATAGTACGTCCTTGGTCTGCAATAGCACGAGTAATACTTTGTCGGATCCACCACGTAGCATAAGTACTAAACTTGTATCCACGCTGATAGTCAAATTTGTCAACTGCCCGCATCAATCCGATGTTTCCTTCCTGAATGAGATCAAGAAATTCCATTCCAGGTGCTTGGTGTCTATATTTCTTGGCGATACTTACAACTAACCTTAGGTTTGCTTCAACAATCGCCATTTTTGCATCTTGTGCATTTGCTTCACCTTTGTAAATCTGTTTTGTTACATCACCAAGTGTGTCACGCGAAACCCCAATCGAGTATAGATATTGTTGTATTTCGCGTTGGTACCGAATAATATCAATGTATGCCTTTTTCGCTGCCCTCGTCTTGAAATTATTGGTTTTTGCGTTTAACCTACCGTTACACCATTCCGGTGGAATGCTATGACGTTTTTGCAGACGTTCAATTTCTTTTTCACGTTGACTAATGTTGCGATCTACCTCTGTAACAAGACCAGAGATTTTGCTTATTTCTTCCGGGTCTATCTTAAGTTGATCCAAATGTTTTACAAAGGTTTTATGGGAACGTACATCTTCAAGTTGTACAATAGAATTATTCTTAGATGCATCCTTTACAGCAACAAGATACTCCAGTTCTAACTTCTCAATTACCCGCATAATTCTTTCAACTTTATCACGTAGTTTACGTTCTTTATCGCGGGTTGAGTTACTTGAAACTTGCATATCAATTATATCAGATGCCCGTTTTTTAGCAATGATGATTTTATAAAGAAGTTTACGCACCTCTGCTATTGCCAATCGAGTTGTAAAGGTTGCTTCTTGCGCTTGACGAAGACTGCTTTCTATCTGCTTCGACAATTCGATCTCCTTTTCTTTGTCAATCAAAGGAATTTTTCCCATATCACGTAAATATACCTTTATTAAATCCTCGCGTTCACTGATTTCACCAGGGGCAAACTCAATTGCATCATCATATTCCGCTTGCTCTGTATTGTCAGCTTCATTGAAATCAAGTAGGTGTGTATTTCCTATTTCCACCTGTATCTCTCCTTTCTGATTTCTTCGGTGCATTTTGATATATCCTTATCTTTGTGTGACTGCTTTTCAATCAAAGTCAATATAGATAGAAGAAGTATTATACATCAACTAACTATTCAAAATCTGTTTACCTTGTTCCTCAATTTTCTCATTGATATGTTTTCTGTCTGCCATAGCGCGTGAAACAGCTTGTCGAATCCACCAAGTCGCATAAGTCTTAAATTGATAACCCCTCTGATAA
>VYFM01000680.1 GCA_009842375.1 Candidatus Poribacteria bacterium
CAATTCTGTTTTGTAAGGATTTGATTATGATACATATCAGTAAGTATTTCACTTCATCATTGCTGATTCTTACATTCTTTCTCTCGTTATTAGCTAAATCTTTTGGTCAAGCAGAAGTTAACATTAAAGACGGACCACTTGGTGAATTGGAAGTGATGAAAGTTCCTCAAGATGGAACACAATTAAACGAAGATCATTCTGGTGCTGCAACATGGATACGAAAATGGTATGGTCTTGATGGGAATTATATTAACAATGGTGGGTTTAATGCTTCAGCACCTATTGACTTAATTGCAAGAGGAACTAACCAAAGATTGTTTCAAGAAACGCTTTCTACAGTTAATGGTCTAATGAAGACACAGAGAATTGAGATGGAATGGTCACAGAACAATGGAGGCAAGCGCAACTGGACTGTTTATGAAATAGATCCTGGTAATCAGAATAATATCATCCGTGACGGTGTGGCAACCAATTTTGATACTTATGGCATTCTCGTTATCAGAGCTCCTGATACCATTCAGTCTGTGATGTCACCTGCACACGATGACTATGCACAGATTTGGATTAACGGAGAAAAATGGTACAATAATTCACGATGGACTGGTGCACCACAACAGGTTGACTACAATGTTGAGGTGGAGTTAAAAAAAGGAGTAAACGTGCTGTTGTACCGTGTTGGACAGACCGGCGGTGCTGCTTATATGAACCTTCACTTTGATGCCAAAACCCACAGATCGGTAAAATTATATCCATTCAATTCAAATGACCAAAAGAGTTTCTTTGATGAAATCCATAGTTTTCTTGATGTTGAGATAGGGAGTAAATTAACAACTACATGGGCGGATTTAAAATTGAAATAGCCAAGAAATTTGCATAATTATACGGGCGAGGACACCTCGCACATACGATATGTCTGAGCAAGAGAGAACCTGTTGCCAAAAACTTTACATACCCTGTCTATAAGTAAAAAAACTTGACAGAGAGCTATATTTTTGCTATAATTCTATAAGTGAAATCTCCTTTGATAACGGATGTATTGTGATGTTTGAGAGCTTAAGTGAACGGCTACAAAGCACCTTCAAAAAAATAAAAGGGCAGGGAAAATTGACAGAGAATAATATCTCTGATTCTCTGCGAGATGTTCGTCGTGCCTTTTTAGAAGCAGATGTCAACTACAAGGTCACGCGTGATTTCATTGACAATATCAAAGAGCGTGCACTTGGTCAAGAAGTGATGGGAAGTCTCACACCTGAGCTTCAGATTGCAAAAATAATCAAGGAAGAATTAACCGGGTTGATGGGTACTGAATCTGCGAAGATTCAAATCTCTCCCAATGGACCAACGGTTGTGATGTTGGCAGGTTTACAGGGTGCAGGTAAAACGACAGTAGCAGCGAAGTTAGCACTCAAATTCCGCAAAGATGGACGTAACCCGATGTTGGTGGCTGGTGATGTTTATCGTCCAGCAGCCATAAAGCAATTACAAGTGCTTGGAGAACAGATTGATACTCCTGTTTTTTCACTTGGTACAGATGTTTCTCCTGTGAAAATTGCAAAGGATTCGGTGAAAGATGCTCTGCAGCGCGGGTACGATAGTGTAATAATAGACACTGCTGGTCGTTTGCATATTGATGAGACTTTGATGGGTGAACTTCAAGGAATCAAAGAGGCTGTAAATCCATCTGAAATCCTACTTGTTGTTGATGCAATGACAGGACAGGATGCAGTGAACGTCGCAGAAAACTTCAACAACGATTTGGACATTAGTGGTGTTATTTTGACAAAGATGGATGGTGATGCAAGAGGTGGTGCAGCACTCTCTATCCGTTCTGTAACAGAAAAACCGATTAAATTTATAGGTGTTGGTGAGAAAATAGAGGCATCATCACTTGAAGAATTTCACCCAGAACGAATGGCATCACGAATTATTGGACAAGGTGATTTTCAGACCTTGATGGAGAAAGCAGAGTCAGTATTCAACGAAGACCAAGCACGCGAATTAGAACGCAAACTTACAGAAAAGAAAGGATTAGATTTTAACGATTTTCTAACTCAACTTGAACAAATAACAAATATGGGACCCCTTGACCAATTGCTCGATCTTGTACCTTTTAAAAATCAATTACCTGTAAATGACCTACAGCCAGATGAAGATCAATTTAAATATGCCAGAGCAATGATACAATCAATGACTCCAATGGAACGTCAGAATCCGCTTCTGCTTGATAAAAATCGCAAACTCCGTATTGCAAAAGGTAGTGGGACATCTGTAAATCAGGTCAATCAGTTGGTTTCACAACTTCGATTGATGAATAACATGTTGAACCAACAAGGTGGAATGGCAATGCAGAAGTTAGAAGGGAAAATGGGAGCATTCGCTCAAACAAAACGCAAATCAAGAAAACCACGAAAACGTAGAAGACGTAAATAATATAAAAAAATAGTCAAATACATTATATTACATTTTTCTGGGTGTTCCCAGTTATATGATTTATACCAGGAGGTATTTTTTGGCAGTTAGAATAAGATTACAACGACTCGGCAGGAAAAAACGTCCATTCTATCGGCTTGTTGCAGCAGATGCACGTGCCCAACGAGATGGTGTTTTTTTAGAACGAATTGGTCATTACAACCCAATAACAGAACCCGCAGATGTCGTTATTGACGAAGAGAAAGCGTTGAAATGGTTAAGGTTAGGTGCACAACCCTCCGATACAGCCAAGAGATTGCTTTCACAACAAGGCATCTGGAAGAAATTCACTTTTGAAAAACTTGGAAAACCACTCCCAGAAGATGATGTTGAATTAGACGATACTCCTGAAGAGGCAGAGGTTACCCAAACTGAAGTAGAACAGGAAGATCCTACGATTGAGGAATCAGCTGATTCATCTGAAGAATCTGAAACTTCAGAATCATCTGAAGAGGAAGAGTAGTTTTCAACTACTGCTGAGTTTAACTCTATCTTCATACCTTATTATTATATCCACAAAAAGTTAGTTATGTTC
>VYFM01000664.1 GCA_009842375.1 Candidatus Poribacteria bacterium
GGAATAATGCCTGTAGCAGTAATCATCATCGTTTCTTCAATCACTTTGATTATTGTTTCACTTCTGACTAAACCGCCTTCTTCAGAAACAGTCGATAAATTTATCAACTTATAGAATAATTGAAAGGAAATTTGCCAAGTAACAATACTATTCTTGATGCAAATCAAAATATGAAAGTTGCTTATATTACTGCAGGTGCAGCAGGTATGTATTGTGGAACATGCATCCATGACAATACCGTTGCATCCGTGTTAAAAAAACAGGGGCATAATGTTGCATTGATCCCAACTTATACTCCTACCCGAACTGATGAAGAAAATGTTAGTTTAGATCGCATCTTTTATGGAGGTATAAACGTATATCTCCAACAGAAGTTATCGATATTCCGACATACCCCTTGGGTATTAGATAGGATGTTGGACAGTCCAACGTTGTTAAATAGTTTGGCGAGTTTTAGTGCTTCCACAGATGCACGAGATTTGGGTCAGTTGACAGTCTCAATGCTAAGTGCCGAACAAGGTTACCAAAAGAAAGAATTGGCGAAATTAGTTAAATGGCTTCAAGAAGAGAACAGACCGGACATTGTCTATTTGACTAACTCTATGCTTATCGGAATGGCAAGAGAAATAAAGAAAGCATTGGGTGTACCAGTCGTCTGTGCCCTACAAGGCGAAGACATCTTTCTACGAGATCTGATTGATCCATATAAGACAAAAGCATTATCGCTATTAGCTGAACGTGCTAAAGATGCTGATGGATTTGTCGCTCCTTGCAACTACTATGCACAATTTATGGCAGAGGAATATCTTAAAGTTGCAATTGATAAGATTCATGTTGTACCTCTCGGTTTGAACCTTGAGGGACACGGGGAGATAATTGAAAAAGCAGGACCACCACCTTTTATCATCGGTTATTTGGCACGCATTTGCCCCGAAAAAGGGTTACACATATTGGTGAGTGCATTCTATACACTTACGAAAGAGTTGGGGGCAGATAATGTGGCACTTCATGTTGCAGGCTATCTTGGTAAAAAGGATGAACCTTATTTTGAGGAGTTGGTTAATCAGATCCAGGCATGGGGTTTACAAGATAGTTTTGTGCATCATGGGGAGGTTTCTCGCACAGAAAAGATAGATTTTCTCAATCGTCTTCATGTTTTCTCTGTGCCCACTGTTTATAGAGAATCGAAAGGTCTATCTGTTTTAGAAGCTCTTGCAAATGAAGTTCCTGTTGTTCAACCCAAACACGGGTCGTTTCCAGAAATGATCAAGGCAACTGAAGGTGGAATTTTAGTTGAACCAGAATCAGCAGAAGCCCTTGCTGAAGGAATTTTCCAACTCTACAGAGATTCTGAAAGGAGAAGACAATTAGGTAGAACTGGAAAATTGAATGTTCATAAGAACTTTAGCGACGAAATCATTGCACAGCAGCTGATGAATGTATTCGAAAAGTATATTTAAAAATTAGTAGTTGCATTTAATACCCTCCTTAATTCATTTAATTGGGAATAGAATTCAACTACATTCTGAACCAATCTGGGAAAAAGGAGATAAAGAATGGTTAGAACATGGCTTATTTTTGTTGTCCTGACAGTAGCATCATGGGGACTCTACGGTGTTTTTCTTCACAAAGGTCAATTAGCTATGGAAGATGCAGTTCATGGACGATACAAAGCATTCCTGTTTGTAGGACTTGCATATCTCCTGGTGGCTGTCATAGGTTCTGCATTTATGCTTATAATAAATGGTGCTGAATGGTCTTTTGCTTCCAAAGGTGTATCCTGGTCCTTTCTTGCTGGTGTTGTTGGTGCTGTCGGTGCATTTGGAGTACTGTTAGCATTCGGCGCAAAAGGAAGACCCGCTGTCGTAATGTCCATTGTTTTTGCGGGTGCACCAATTGTAAACGCTGTTGTTGCGACGTTGTCACATCCACCGCCAGGTGGGTGGGGTGCTATCCGTTGGCAATTCGTACTCGGTATTTTTCTCGCTGCAGCAGGTGGCTGTCTTGTAACTTTTTTCAGACCTGGATCTTAGTTCAACAAAGAAGCTATCCTATTTTCGTGCTCATGACAATTTAAACCTCAGTGTATTGCAACATAGTTGTAAATTTCTATCCTTTTCAAGAAGTACTGTCTCTAATTGAATAGGAAAAGGAGTAATTGTTTCATGAGCGTGGATGAGTTGAAAGATGCTGAGGATGCAGAACTGATAATTGCGGTATTAGCAGGTAATCTTAAAGCATTCGATGAATTGGTTTCTCGCTACCAACGCGCAATGCTAACGGTTGCCCAGCAAGTCGTCAAAAACCCAATTGAAGCAGAAGATATCGTTCAAGATGCTTTCTTACTTGCTTTTGAAGCATTGCCACAACTTGATAATCTAAATAGATTCGGATCTTGGCTATATTCAATTACACGTAATCGCGCGCTACGATTCATGAAACGATCCAGTAAATTTCAACTTCATGAGGATGAAGATGCAGAATTACAAATTGAAGCAGATCCCGCTTCAACAGATCCAGCACAGATATTAGTTCAAGAATCAACTCATGAAGCAGTTAGAGATGCAATTAATTCCTTACCGAATGACTTTCAAGAGGTAATTACACTTTACTACTGGGCAGATATGCCACAGAAACGAATTGCAGATACTTTATCGCTACCCATAACGACAGTGAAATGGAGACTTCACAAAGCAAAAGATTTGTTAAAATCACTATTGGAAAAACGAGGGTATGGAGATTTGTTGTAAATCAAGTCTCATATTCCCGGTAGGTGCGGTTTCCTAACCAATGCAGAGTACCAAAAGCGTATTCTGCCAAAAGTTCAAAGTTCTAATTTATCAAACTCACGTTATATTATAGTGAACTTTGAAATTATTGGGACACTTTGATAAACCTATTTTGGCACATATCTCACAATAGAAGTTGTAGTGCAAACTGTTAGTTTGTGCCACAAGACGCAAACTGTTAGTTTGTGCTACAGAAATGTCCCATTAATTATA